>NZ_JBBNAM010000345.1:0-17873 GCF_037994425.1 Phyllobacterium sp. | reverse complement strand
TCCTCGTAAACCTTGGAGGGGCCGAGAAAATTTTCCAGCCGCTCGGCAAGATAGCTCCGGGTCGGAACATCGGCGAAAATAGCGGGATCGAGCATCCCGTCGAATATGTGCGGCTTGCGCGTGATGATCCCGGCAAGGCGCGGCGCCGCTCCCATGATCAGCACCAGAAGTTCGAGAAGGCGCGGGTTGGATTGCAGCAGGCTGAAGAGCTGTATCCCCGCCGGCAATCCCTTGATCATTTCGTCAAAGCGCATAAGCGCTTCATCGGCCTGGCTTGTCGCCCCGAATGCTTTTAGCAGAACCGGCGTCAATTCGGTCAGGCGCTCGCGCGATTCGGCCGACTGGGTGGCGCGATATCGGCCGAAATGCCAAGTCCGGATGACGCGGCAAATGTCGCTTGGTCGCTCGAAGCCGAAATTCGCAAGCGTCTTCAAGGTATCAGGGTCGTCGACATCACCCGTGAACACGAGGTTTCCGGCTTCGCCGGTCAACGCCTGCGCTTGTTCGAACAGCGCAGCGTAATGGGTTTCGACAGTCGTTAGCGCCTGGCGGAAATCCGTGGCAAAGCTCTCGCCGTCCTGATAGCCCATCATACGAGCGACGCGCAGGAATTCTTCATCGTCCTCCGGCAGCATATGCGTCTGCTCATCGGCGATCATCTGAATGCGGTGTTCGACGTCACGCAGGAACCAATATTTCTGCGTAAGCGTATCGCGAGCGTCCTCGCTGATCCAACCGAGATCATGCAAGGCTGAAAGCATGTCGACGGTGCGCGAGCCCCTGAGCGGCGGAAACCGTCCACCGGCAATCAATTGCTGGGTCTGGACAAAGAATTCGATCTCGCGAATGCCGCCGCGCCCGAGCTTCACATTGTGACCGCGCACGGCAATTTCTCCATGGCCCTTGTGCGCATGTATCTGCCTTTTGATGGAGTGCACGTCGGCAATGGCGGCGTAGTCGAGATATTTTCGCCAGACATAAGGGGCAAGTTCCGCGATCACGCGTTTGCCGGCCGCAATGTCGCCGGCAACCGGACGGGCCTTGATCATGGCGGCGCGTTCCCAGTTTTGCCCTCGCCCCTCGTAATAGTTGAGCGCGGCGCCAACCGGAATCGCAAGCGGCGTCGATCCGGGGTCGGGGCGCAGCCGCAAGTCTGTGCGGAACACATAACCATCCGCCGTGCGGTCCTGAAGAATGCGAACAAGACGGCGCGTCAGCCGTGAAAAGGTTTCAACACAGTCATAGGGATCGGGAATGGCCGGACTGTGCTCATCAATGAAGACGATCAGGTCGATATCGGAAGAATAGTTCAGTTCGAACGCGCCGAACTTTCCCATTGCTAGAATGATCCAGCCGGAATTCCTGTCCGGATGCCCGAGATCGGGGAGCTTCAGCTTGCCGGCTGCCTGCGCATCGCGCAAAAGGAAGCGCACCGCTGCGCCGACACATTCTTCGGCAAGACGCGAAAGCCAGAACGTGGTGTCCTTGGTCGTAAACACGCCTGACAAGTCACCGAGCGCTACGAGCAGGTGCCCCTCGAGCTTCTGTTGTCTCAGGGCCGTCATCAGGCTCGCTTCGGTGACATCGTCCTCACCGTTGCCAGCAGCAATCTCCTGCATCAGCGCTTCGAGCCGTGCGGTGAGTGGCTCCTTCAACAGAGGCTCGAGCAGGGCTGGATGCTGCAACAGAATGTTGCGCAGGTAGGGCGAGAGGTCGAGAACGGCAGAGAGGAAGCCGGCCGCAGCTTTGTTGTCGTTCAGCGCAGCACAATTCTTAGAGCCCTTTTCCGCGGCAGTTTTCAGAAACTCCCGTAAGAGAGCGGCCGCATTCTTCTTATCCAAGGGCGCCAGTTCCCGCAAAACCTGCGAAAAGAATGGCGCATCAGCATTCGCCGCCTTGGATTTTCCACTCATCCGCTTTCCTCTCCTGCGGGAAATGTCAGGATTGCCCGCAGCCCCGGCGCATTGTCCGCAAGTTCCAAGGTCCCACCGTGCAATTTCATGACCGCCTTGGCAAGGCTGAGACCGAGGCCGGAGCCCGGCTGTGAACGGCTTTCCTCCAGCCGGACGAACCGTTCCGTCGCGCGCTCCATCTGATCGGCTGGTATACCCGGTCCATTGTCGGCGACGATGACTTTCACCTTGTCGTCCTGTTTTTCGACGGAAAGGGAAACCTCAACGGGTCGGTCAATGCCCCTTGAATATTTGATCGCGTTGTCAACAAGGTTGGAGACGGTCTGGGCGACCAGTTCCCGATTGGCTTTTACCGGTGTCGCATCGACGGGGCCCAGCACGAGCTTGACGCCGGCCTCCTCCGCGGAAGGCTCGTAGAGTTCGAACACATCCTCCGCGATAGCCGAGAGCGGAATTTGCTCAAGTGCCTCTGTCGAATATCCGGACTCGAGGCGAGAGATCATCAAAATGGCATTAAAGGTGCGGATAAGCTGATCGGAATCACTGATCATGCCTTCCATCGCGGCGCGCCAATGTTTCGTCGTCCGCGCACTGGCGATCGCCGACTCTGCGCGGTTGTGCATGCGCGTCAGCGGTGTCTTCAGATCGTGGGCAATGTTGTCGGAGACATGCCGCACACCTTCATTGAGTTCCTGGATGCGCGCCAGCATCCCGTTGAGATTCTCTGACAGACGATCGAACTCATCGCCCGAGCCGCTCACGGGGAGCCGTCCCGCGAGATCACCTCCCATGATCCGCTGCGATGCCACGGACACCTGATCGATGCGTTGCAGGGCGCGTCGTCCGACGAAGAACCAGATCAGAAAGGCGCCAACGCCCATGATGCCGAGCGCGGCCATCAGGGCACGGCGCACGACAAGGCGCACCTGTTCCGGCTCCCCGAGGTCGCGCCCAACCATGACGCGAATGCCATTGGACATGACGATCACCCGCGCGATTGCGGTGTGGACCTTGGGGTCGTTACCCTCGCCGTAGCGCTCATAGGTGATGGGACGCTCGATCCAGCCCTCGTTCTGCAGGACGCCGATTTCGATGCTCTGGACATTGCCGGCAACGATCCTGCCGGCAGGATCCGTAACGAGATAGAGATAGGCGCCGGGTTGGCGGCCGCGGCGGTCGATCGAGCGGACAAGTCCGGCAATGCCGCCACGCTCGTAGGATTGACCTATACTTTCGATCTCTTCGTTGACGGCGGTTTCAGTTTGCGTGGTCAGGAGACGCACGGAAAGACTGGTCATGTAGAACACAAGGACCAGCGCACAAACGCCAAATAATACGAGATAAAGGGCCGACAGCCGGACGGCCGTCATCTTCATCATGGCGGAGAAGCGACTCATGCACCGGTCTCGGTTGCCTTGAGCATGTAGCCTGCCCCGCGCACCGTATGCAGCAGGGGCGTATCGAAGTCTTTTTCGATTTTGCCGCGCAAGCGCGAGACGTGCACATCGATCACGTTGGTTTGCGGATCGAAATGGTAGTCCCAGACATGTTCGAGCAGCATGGTGCGGGTTACGACCTGCCCGGCATGGCGCATGAGATATTCAAGCAGGCGGAACTCGCGCGGCTGCAGGATGATCACCTGGCCGGCCCGCTTTGCCGTATGGGAAAGACGATCGAGCTCGAGGTCGCCAACCCGATAAACCGTCTCGGCTTCCTTCGGGCTGGAGCGACGTTGCAGGACCTCGATCCTCGCCAAAAGCTCGGAGAAGGCATACGGCTTGGTTAGATAGTCGTCGCCGCCGGCGCGGAGCCCGGTAACGCGGTCGTCGACTTGGCCGAGTGCTGAAAGGATCAGGGCCGGCGTATCATTGCCCTGCGCACGCAAAGCTGCCACGACTGAGAGGCCATCGCGACGTGGCAGCATCCGGTCGACGACAAGCGCATCATAACTGCCCTGCTCGGCAAGCGCATAACCGGTCTCGCCGTCGCCGGCGACATCGGCTGTGTGGCCCGCCTCGGCGAAGGCCTTCTCCAGATATCGGGCCGCCTCGCGGTCATCTTCAATGACAAGAATCTTCATGGCGCAATTCTAAGCCGGTTTTGGTGGATGCGTTAAGTGGTGCCCCAAAAGAAGTGGGCGGCAGATTAATCGAAGGAGATCTGCCGCCCTTGTGTGCTTTGGCGCTTGCGGGGGTGGGGGATGTGAAGCGCCGCCGCAACCTCTAGTTCAGGGTCATCCCTGATTGATCGGCAGCGCCACGAAGCGCGACTGATCGTTGGTCTGAACCTGCAGGAGAACTGCCTTGCGGCCGGCCTTTGTTGCAGACGTAATGGCAGTCTCGATCTCCGTGCCGCTCTTCACCGGCTGGTTGTTGACCGAGACGATGATGTCGCCCGTGGTAATGCCCTTGTCGGCTGCGTCGCCCTGACGATCGACGTCGGTTACGACAACACCCTTGCCGTCGTCGGACGGCATTACGGTCAGACCGTAATCATCGAGGGCCGAAGGCTTTGCGCTATCCTCGTCCTGTTGCGGGTTCTTCGAAGCCTGCTGATTGTCGCCCGGCATTGCCTTGATCGCAACGTTGAGGGACTTCGCTTCACCCTTGCGCCAGACGGTCATTTCGACATCCTTGCCCGGATTGATCGCCGCGATCTTCTTGGCAAGATCACGCGGGTCGGAGACGGTCTCGCCGTTCACTGCCGTGATCACATCGCCAGCCGATACACCAGCCTTGGCTGCGGGGCCGTCGGCCTGAGGTTCGGCGACAAGGGCGCCCTTCTCCTCAGCAAGGCCGAGCGATTCAGCGATCTCCTTGTTGACCGGCTGAATTTGCACGCCGATCCAGCCGCGCGAAACCGATCCGGTCTTGATGAGCTGATCGACAACGCCCTTGGCCGTCGTCGAGGGAATAGCGAAGGCAATGCCAACGCTGCCGCCCGACGGCGAGAAGATGGCGGTGTTGATGCCGACGACTTCACCATTCAGGTTGAAGGCGGGACCACCGGAGTTACCGCGGTTGACGGCAGCATCGATCTGCAGGAAGTCGTCGTACGGGCCTGCGCCGATGTCACGGCCGCGAGCCGAAACGATGCCTGCAGTTACCGTGCCGCCGAGGCCGAAGGGATTACCTACCGCCACAACCCACTGACCGACGCGAATCTTGTTGTCATCACCGAACGAAACATAGGTGAACTTGCGCTTGTCATCGACCTTAAGGACGGCGAGATCAGTGCGCTTGTCCTTGCCGATCAACTTGGCATCGAGCTCGGTGCCGTCATTCAGCACGACCGAATAAGCGCTGCCGTCTTCAACGACGTGGTTGTTGGTGACGAGATAGCCGTCTTCAGAGATGAAGAATCCGGAACCCTGGGCAGTAGGACGAATGCGATCAGGACGGTTGTGATCGCGCGGGCCGCCCTTGCGCGGCTCCATGCGCTGGCCCTGGCCGCCGAAATCGTAGAAGAAGCGCTTCAACGGATGGTCGTCCGGCAGCTGGTCGAGGCCAGGCATGCCCGAACCATCGTCGGCCGTCTGGTGGATGGCGCTCTTGACGCGGACGCTCACTACGGCGGGGCTGACCTTCTCGACAACATCGGCAAAGCCGGGCTGCTGGGGAGCGTCAACGCGCACGGCTTCTGCCTGAGCGGGAACGATGGCTGCAAGCGGGCCGGTTGCCAGGAAGCCCCCGACGAGCGCCGAGGACAACATTGCGGCAGCGATGCCCTTGCGGAAATGTGAGGACTTGCGAATATTCGGCATGAATGTATCTCCTTGAAAGTCCGATCGCGAGGGAAACGATCGCTTCATATCAGTAGTGATACAGATAGGAACGTTACCCCGCCATTTCCGCAACATGACAAATTTGTAAGATTGATGTTGGACGGCGCTCTGAAAAGCTGGTTTTATCCCCACGCTGCCGACCTCATTCACCTGGAGATTCATCATGCCGGAGCTCGGATCAACCCTCCGCATCCATATGCCAAATGCGGGCGTCTACGCGTTCTACGATGGAAGGATCGATGGTGTTCGGGCCTATTCGGAACGTCCCAACTGGCTCGACGATGGAGCCTATTCGCTCGGGGTGTGCTCCTATGCACTGATATCGGGAGCGGAGGCACTCGTCTACGACACGAGCATCTCCCTCGCCCACGCGCACATCATCCGCAAGACACTTGAAGATGCGGGGGCCCGCCGGATACGTGTGGTTTTGAGCCACTGGCATGTGGACCACGTCGCCGGCAATGAGGTATTTGCCGATTGCGAGATCATCGCCAATCACCTGACTGAAAGGGCGCTGCGCGATCATCGCGAAAATCTCGAAAACAGGGATCCACCAATCCGGCCCCTGGTCATGCCCAACCGCATTTTCGAAGACGAACTGAAGCTGAGCGTCGGCACGATCGACGTCGAATTGCGCGTCGTCGATATCCACAGCCACGACGGCACCATGATGCTATTGCCGCAACACTCACTATTGTTCGCTGGCGATGCGCTGGAGGATCCAATAACCTACGTCGCAGAACCCACCCGGCTGAAGCAGCATCTGGCCGACCTCGCCCGTATGGCCACATGGGACATCACGAAAATACTGCCCAATCACGGCGCGGAGGAAATCATCGTTGCAGGTGGTTACGGGCGCGGACTGATCGAGGCGACACGAAACTATGTCGAGAAGCTGATTAAGCTGCGTGAAAACAGCGAAACCGCCGATCAAGATCTGAGGGCGTTTGCCGCGGAGGATTTTCGCTCGGGCGCGATCAACTATTTCGCTCCCTATGAGGCGGTGCACCGGGAAAATATCAAGGCCGTTCTGTCCGGCGAGGCGGAAGAATAGCCAGCCTCAATCCTCTGGAGTTGCGAATATCTTCGTCAACTCGCGCTTTTCACCATCCGTAAGCGGCGCGATTTCTGCGGGAGCGGCGCGCCTGCGGCGTATCGAAATGATAATCGCAAACCCTCCGGCCACAAGCGCAGCGATCGGAAAGCCCCAAAGCAGGAGTGTCGAAAACTGCAACCGCGGCTTCAGGAGCACGAACTCTCCATAGCGTGCCACGAGGAAATCGAGGACCTGTTGGTCGGTGTCGCCGGCGACCAGCCGCTCGCGTACAAGAAGCCGCAAGTCCTTGGCCAGATCGGCATTCGAATCGTCGATCGATTCGTTCTGGCAGACCATGCAACGCAGCTCGGCAGATATGATGCGGGCACGTTTCTCAAGTGCCGGATTGCTCAGCATCTCGTCTGGTGACACTGCTAGCGATGCGCCGGCAAAGCATAGGGACAGGCCGAGGATGACCAGAACAAGCAGCCGTTTCATGCTGTCGCCCGCGCCTTCGATACCTTCGCCTTCGCGGGGGCGCCGATGCGCAGGCGCCGGTCGAACAGCGAGAGACAACCGCCCGCCATCATCGCCACCCCTCCCAGCCAGATCAGGGTAACGAAAGGCTTCCACCAGACCCTGACGACCACGCCGCCATCCTTGGCCGCGTCACCGAGCGAAACGTAGAGCTGGCTGAACCAGAAGGTTTTGATGCCCGCCTCCGTGGTCTGCATCTTGCGGACTGGGAAGAACCGCTTTGACGAGAGAAGATCCGTCACTTCATTGCCTGCGCGGTCGAGAACCATGAAGTGCCCCTGATCCTCGTTATAATTGGATGATTTTACGGGTTCGACCCGGTCGAAACGCAACGTATAACCGCCCGCAGCGACGGTATCGCCCGGCTTCATCACCAGAACGCTTTCGGTCGCGAAGGTGGAAACGGCGACGATGCCGAGCAGCGTTACGCCGAGACCGAAGTGCGCGAACGTGGTGCCGAAGACCGAGCGTGGCAGGCCGATCAGACGCTGTATCGCAACGCTCGCGGAGGTCTTGCCGATTCCAATCTTGAGGGCGAGATCGGTTACTGCGCCGAGCATCAGCCAGACGGCAAGACCTATTCCGAAAGCCGCCAGAACGCCCGACGCCGATGTCTGATAGAGCACAAGCCCCACGGTGACGAGGGCAATAAAGAAGGCGGCCATCAATCGCTGTGCGGCGGCGAGAATATCGCCGCGCTTCCAGGCCAACATCGGACCGAATGGAACCGCAGCAAGCAACGGAATCATGAGCGGGCCGAACGTGAGATTAAAGAAGGGTGCGCCCACCGAAATCTTCTCGCCGGTCAGCGATTCAAGCAGCAACGGGTAGAGTGTGCCGATCAGAACCGTCGCTGCGGCCGTGGTCAGGAAGAGATTGTTGAATACCAGCGCGCCTTCCCGCGAGATCGGCTGAAACAGCCCACCGGGCTCCAGCGTCTGTGCCCTCCAGGCGAAAAGTGCCAGCGATCCGCCGATAAAAAGCACGAGGATGGCGAGGATGAACAGGCCACGGCCCGGATCATTCGCAAATGTGTGAACGGACGTCAGGACGCCGGAGCGAACGAGGAACGTGCCGAGGAGTGAAAGCGAGAACGTCAGGATCGCGAGAAGAATGGTCCATATCTTCAGTGCCGAACGCTTTTCCATGACCAAAGCCGAGTGGAGCAGTGCGGTCCCCGCGAGCCATGGCATGAACGAGGCATTCTCGACCGGATCCCAGAACCACCAGCCGCCCCATCCAAGTTCGTAATATGCCCAGTAGGAGCCCATAGCGATGCCGCCGGTGAGGAACAGCCACGCTGTCAACGCCCATGGACGCACCCAACGCGCCCAGGCGGCGTCGATCCGCCCGTCGATCAACGCTGCCACTGCGAAGGAAAAACAGACCGAGAAGCCGACATAGCCGAGATAGAGCATGGGCGGGTGGATGGCGAGGCCGATATCCTGCAGGATCGGATTGAGGTCCTGCCCCTCGATCGGCGCAGGGTTGATCCGGGCAAAGGGATTGGACGTCGCGACGATGAACAGCAGGAAGGCGGTGCCGATCCAGGCCTGTACACCAAGAACGTTGGCCTTGAGCGCGGGCGGCAGGTTGTTGCCGAAGAAGGCGACAAGGGCGCTGAAGAAGGTGAGGATCAGAACCCAAAGAAGCATCGAGCCTTCGTGATTTCCCCATACGCCCGTGAACTTGTAGAGGAGTGGCTTTTGGGAATGCGAATTTTCAAAGACGTTCTGTACGGAGAAATCAGAGAGGACGTAAGCTGCCGTCAATGCAGCAAAGGAAAGCGCGATCAGGGCGAAGACCGTAAAGGCCGCGGGGACCGCAACCGCCATCATCCGCTCGTCGTTGCGGCGCGCGCCGAGTACGGGCAGAACCGCCTGGACCATCGACAAGGCAAGGGCAAGCACCAGCGCGAAATGTCCGAGTTCCACTGTCATTGCTGCTTGTTCTCCCCCTGCCATACGCCCTTGGCCTTCAGGCTGTCGGCGACTTCCTTGGGCATGTAGTTTTCATCGTGCTTGGCGAGCACGCTGTCGGCGACAAATGCACCGCCCGGCGTGAACCTGCCCTCAATCACCACGCCCTGATCTTCGCGGAAGAGGTCCGGCAAAATGCCGTCATAAGTTACAGGGACGCTCTTGATATGATCGGTAACAGCGAAACTGACCTTCGTGCCCTCACCGCGCACGACCGTGCCCTTTTCGACAAGGCCGCCCAACCGGAAGCGCGATTCCGACTGCATGTCGGTCGCCTGAATATCCGAGGGCATGCGAAAGAAAGCGATCTTCTGCTGAAGCGCAAACAGCACAAGGGCGGCAGCAACCGTCAGCACAAGCAGCCCACCTCCGATCACCGAAAGCCGCTTCTGTTTACGCGTCATCAATTCTTCTCCGAAGCGCCGGGTTCGTCTTCAAGTCCGAGATCCTTGGCCACCGCATCAAGCTGAACAACTTTATCGGCACTCAGCGCTTTTCGCGCGCGTTCAAGCGCTTCGATGGCGTCGTTGGGTCGGTTGAGGACCACATAGGAACGAACCAGACGCTCCCAACCTTCCACATCATCAGGCGATTGTTTCAATTTTTCGGCAAGACCCGCAACCATGGTTTCGATCATCTCGGCTCGGTCCTGGCTACTCATGCCCGCGGCAGCTTCAACCTGCGAGGCGTCAGGACCCGTCTTCTCGACGTCGCTGACATCCGGCGCGTCGCCCGATATCTCTTGATCCAACCTCGTCAAGGCGGCTTGCGCCTGATCGCGCCACGGAATGTCGGCGGGTGCCTCCGTCAGCAGCTTCCTGATCAGGTCGCGCGCCTCAGTGAGCCGCCCCTGCTGCATCCAGCCGTCAATGATGAAGAATTGCGGCCGCATGTCCTTGGGGTCGAGTTCGAGCGCATGCCTGAATGCTTCTTCGGCTTCCGGCGTAACCTTGCCGTCGGCAGCAGCCGTCATCGCCTGTCCCAGCCCCAGTTGGCGCGTCACACTATCGCCGTTCAGCCGGATTGCATTTTGAAACGCGGCGACGGCATCGGCAGGCCGCCCAATGCGCAAATAGATGGGAGCAAGCACCTCCCAACCCTGACCATCGTCCGGGTTGAGAGTGAGGTGTGCTTCGGCGCGCGCGATCAGTTCGGCTGGCGTGTTTTGGTCTGGAGGACGTGCGAGCCGCTCCGCCAGCGGCTGTGCCGGGAGCTCGGGAGAGCCTGTCTTCGTATAAATGCCCCAGGAAATCAGCGGAATAGCGACGACTGTTGCGAGGGTCAACCATTCACGCAGCGCGCTCTTCTGCGACCGAACGCTCGTTCTGTCTGCCTCGACGGCCCGTGCCGATTTCAATAGGCGGCGGCCGATCTCAGCCTGCGCCTGTTCGCTGCTCACGTGATCAATGAGCCCGCGTTTTTCGTCGGCCTCAAGTTCAAGCAACTGATCCCGATAAACCTCGACATCGTATTGACTGTCGGACGCTGATGCCTTGACGCGTCGCGTCAATGGCAGAAGCACTAGTAGCGTCGCGCCCACGGTCAAAATTGCAGCAGATATCCAGAAAACCATGGGTTGAGACATAGACTCCCATCCGCCTAAAATCCAAGGGATTTCGCAGATAGGGCAATTCGCCGCAAAACGAAAATGTGATCAAATCGAAGCTATGTAAGTGGTGTCCAACTGCCGTCTTCGTTGCGGCAGGCAGTGCCGCGCGCCGATTGCGGGGTACCGTCGATCCTCACGGTATGCGTGTACTGGCGGCAATTTTGCGACCCAACCTGATAGGGCTGCGCCGCGACTACCTCGCCCGAACGGTTACCACTGCTGTTCTTCCACTCGACTGTCTTGCCCGCGGGGGAATATTCCAATGCCTGGTATTCCGCCTGCAGGGCTCGCTTGCGATCGGATGCATCAAGCGATGCATTGCCGATCAGACCGTTGCCGAGGGCGGCAAGCACGCCGGAAGCCGGCTGCTTTCCGCCGCCAGTCAGGCTGGTGAACGTACCGCCGCCACTTTTCGATCCTGACGGAGTGGAACAACCAGAGAGGAGTGCGATCGCGAGGAGGGAAATGGCAATCTCAAGTTTCATCATCTGTCCGTTTACAAACACTTCAAATACTTTGGTCAGCAATCCGTTTATGGCCTGATTGAGCGCGGTCTTGCAAGCTTCATTCAGTTTCCAGCTATCGGCAGCGTCAAACGCGCGCTCAGGCCACCAAGGTCGACGCTGCGCTCCAGGCGCAGGGTTCCGCCATATTCGCGTACCGTGTCATGTACGATGGAAAGCCCGAGGCCCGTGCCGGGCTTGCTCTCGTCGAGACGCTTTCCTCGCGTAATCGCATCCTTGATCTGTTCTGAAGCAAGGCCCGATCCATCATCGTCAACACTGATCTCAAAACCGTTCTCCACCTTGGCAAGAGCCAGCCGGATTATACTTTTGCCCCATTTTCCAGCATTTTCGAGGAGATTGCCCACCATTTCCTCAAGGTCTTCCTCCTCGCCGGCAAAGATGACGTCTTCCATATGATTGTCGAAACGCACATCCTTGTCCGGGTTGAGCTTCGCGGTAACTCTCGCCAGCCGTGCAAGGATCGGCGTCACTGGCGCGCGAAATACGACGCTGTCACGTTGAGCCGCAATACGCGCCCGCTGCAGATAGTGCTGCACCTGCATCTGCATCGCGGCGCTCTGCTCGGCGATGAGGCGCCCCTCGGTTCCGCCAATCGTGCGGCTCTCATTGACAAGGACCGAAAGGGGTGTTTTCAGCGAATGGGCGAGGTTTCCCACCTGGGTTCGCGACCGGTCCATGATGCGGCGATTGTTTTCGATCAGCGCATTCATTTCGCGGGCGAGCGGCGCAATTTCATCAGGCAGGTTCTCGTTGAGACGCGAAACCTTGCCTTCGCGAATGTCGGCAAGGGTGCGCCGAACACGGTCCAGCGGCCTCAAGCCAACGAGAATGACGGCAGCATTGATCAGCGTACCGCCCAGGCCAAATATCCCGAGGTAAAAGTAGAGCGTGTGGCGGAAGTCGGCGATTTCGCCTTCCACTTCACTGAGATTGCCCATCACTCGGAATCGGGCCACGCGATTTTCGGCATCGAGAACAACTTCGGTTTCGACCACGGAAAGCTGTTGTCCATTTGGACCAGTCTCCGTGTAGGAGCGCTGGAACGACGTGTCGAAGGGAACAAGCAGCGTCGAAGGAGAATCGATGGCCTTGTCGCCCAGGGAAATGGAGCGAAGTGAACCTTTGAGATTGTCGCCCACCGGATCAACAGACCAGTACCAGCCTGATAGCGGGCTCGAATATCGCACTTCGCCAGGATCCGGGCGGCCAGCGAGCGTGCCGTCATTGACGCTTACCGATGCAATCACGCTGAAGAGATGCGCCGAGAGCAATTGCTTGAAGCTTTGCAGGCGCGCATCGCCATACAGCGCGGAGATGATCGTGGCGATGGCAACAAATGAGACGATCGTCCACAATGTCGACAGGGTGATGACGCGCAGCGATAGCGAACGCAGGCTTGGGAGATAGCGGCTCAGGCGGATTTTCACACGGCGCCCTTTGTCCTGTTGATTTCCGCAAAAGCGTGCGGGGTTCGCCGCCGGGACACAATCAGGACTTGCTGTCCTGCGATTTGATCCGGTAGCCCATGCCGCGGATCGTTTCGATTAAATCCATACCCATTTTCTTGCGCAAACGCCCAACAAAGACTTCGATCGTATTGGAATCGCGGTCAAAATCCTGATCATAAAGATGCTCGACGAGTTCGGTGCGCGAAACGACTTCATCCATGTGATGCATAAGGTAGGATAGAAGGCGGAACTCGTGCGATGTCAATTTCAGCGCCGAGCCGTTAACGGTGGCCTTCGACGTCTTGGTGTCAAGGCGCAAAGGTCCGCAAGTAATCTCCGAGGAGGCATGGCCCGCCGCACGCCGGATAAGGGCCCGCAAGCGTGCAAGAACCTCCTCGATATGGAATGGCTTGGCGACATAATCGTCGGCACCGGCATCGATTCCGGCAACCTTGTCGCTCCAGCGGTCGCGCGCCGTAAGTAACAGGACCGGCATGCTCCTGTTGTCCCGCCGCCATTTTTCAAGAATTGTCAGTCCATCCATCTGCGGCAAGCCGATATCGAGGACCACAGCATCATAGGGCTCCGTGTCGCCCAGGAAGTGGCCTTCCTCGCCATCGAAAGCCTTGTCGACCACATAGCCCGCATCGGTCAAGGCGTCGACCAACTGGCGGTTGAGGTCACGATCATCTTCGACGACGAGTATTCTCATCCAGTATTTCCCACGCGCAAGGTCAGTTAGCCGGTACAGCCACTTCGACGCGGCGCGGCCGTTCGCCATCCCTGCCGGGAATGAGCACGACGACCACGCAGACTTCCTTACCGTTCTGCACAACGGAGGTGGCGCGCGCAAGGGTGCCGCCTTGTGAGTCCGCGACTTGTTGGCCTACGGCCGAGCAATCCGCAGCTAGGGCGCTGCCGGCAGCGACGACGCCAGCGACCGATATCAAGCCCGCGAGGGGCAGAGAGAAAATCAAGTGTTTCATCATGGCGTTATTAGTATCGCTTGGTGTCTGAACGATGCATGAACAGTTGGGATGCAAACGGCTGGATTGCCACTGCGTCACGCCTTTTAACACTATATTTCTTTACGTGAAATGAGCGACGTGGCACTGAGACGGCCAAAAAATGCCACGACCCCGCTCATCGCCGTCAAGAATTGCACGATTGTTTCCGCAAGCTCCGTTTGATCCAGATGTTCCAGCGATATGTTCAAAAACCCGGAACAGGAAAGCAGAACCGTTACGATCGAGGCCCAAATGGTCTTTGATAGGAACCAAGGCTTTTCATTGGTCATGATCAATTCCTTTGTGAAATTACATATACTTCAATGTGTTTTGACGAACTGCCAGTCGAGCGGAACGCCCGGCCCCTGTGACCGCTGAGATCATGGCGACGTCGAAATCAAAATCTGCATCGGGACGGCCCAAATCGTCCCGGCGTTGCGATTGCGCGTAGGTCCAACTCGGACCGGCGACATCGGCCGATCGAACCAGCCGCTCGCCAACACGAACCCTGATGCGATAGGCTTCCCTGTCTTCCCCCAGTGGAATGTCTGTGGCGAGCCAGTTGTCGGCATCGATTCGCCCGCGTCTGATCCAGCGAAATTGCAGGTCGCCATTTGTCTCGCCATTTATCCGCAGATGTACCGGCTCCAGAGGCTGCAGTGCGCGCAGACCGCCAACCGCCGTAGTTGTGGTGTAAAATTGATCGGTAAAGTCCTCTCCTGACGTTCCAATGCGCCAGTTCAAGCTCAAACCCGCCTCCTGGGGTTTCAACCCGAGAGGTGATACCGCGCGGTCCAGCAGGATGAACCGCGTTCCTACCGGCCTTGGATCGAGCGCCTCCATTTCCGTCCCACATTGTCCGCGCAATAGCCCCGAGAGCTGCCAGCGATCGCTTTCCACTTCCTCGGCATTCAAAAATTGAAGCATCTCCCAACGCCATCTGCCGTCGCAAGCAGCGCGGTGTTGGCACCATTGAGCATCTGAGACAACGATGTTGAACGCAGTTCGCCATAATAAAGTTGGACCTCCAGGATTTGGCTATTGAGGAGACGTCCGCTCTTGCCGCTCGACTCGAGTGGTGATGTCAGTTCACCCATGATCGCTTGGTCGGCGAGTTTCGCGCGCGCCTCGAAGCCGGACGCTTCCGGCGAGACGAAGGCGCTTACGCCGCTCCAGGGTTTGGCGAAGGTCGCGCTGCGGAATTGATCCGCCGCCTTTTCGATTCCTGGCCACATGGGAAGGTCGATAAGCTCGAAATGGGGCCGCCCGCGCATAGGCACCCCACCGCCGGTTGCGGCAGGGAGTGCAGCCCTCACCGGATAGCGTACGTGTCGCGGCATTGCTCTTGCGGCAACGCGCCGTGTCGCGCCATCCTCGATTGAGGTGACGACGAAATCCGATGTGGACGAGATGCCCGCTACCCTGATCTTGTCGCCGGGTTTCAATGCCGCCTGCTTCCAGGGCAGTTCGCACACAAGCGACCGACGGGCGGCGCGCCGCGCTTGCAGCCGCTCCTCGGCCAGAGATACGGCTTGCCCCTCGTCGATCATGCCGGCAATCGCGAGGTTTTCGGTTCCCTTGCCGTCAAGCCGTTCGGCGAAGGCTACAGCACCCTGAAAATCGAGCATGGGGTCACGATAGGCGATTTCAACACGCGAGGGTTGGTCCGTCGGTTCATCCAGCCGCCATTTGACAGGGCCTGGTTCCTCCTGCTCCACGAATTCGTCGATCAGCTGCGCCTCGCCGCCGAGCCGCGCAGAACTGCGGAAGATGAGCCGCCCGCCATCCTCGAAGGCATCCACCCCGAAAAGCGCGAGGATAGGCTCAAGTACGGCGCGCGCACTTGTTGGCTCATCGATGACATAGCCGCTGACAAAGCCATCGACCTCGCTCGTGTCGACGTTTGGCACGCCAAAGTCGCTGAGGATCGCCGACAAAAGCTCATCGAGCGCCACGCCTGACAGTCGGCCATTCAACCAGTGACCGGTGGTCCAGTTGCCTCCGTCAGCCCATAGCTTGCGATTCGACGGAAACTCGGGAAATGGCCGCGTGTCCCACGCCCAGACATAGAGGCGCTCCCGGTCCAGCATTCCACCGCTGCCAGCGGCGTTCCAATGGGCAAAATGCGCACGCAGGTAGCGGTTTTGGGCGAGATCACAGCGCCCATGGTCGGAGAAATAGGGAAAGGCACCTTCCGAAGATTTCATGTCCGGGAAAACATTCGGCTGGTTCGGCCCCTTGTCCGCGGCCGGACACCCCAATTCATCGCACCAGGCCCCGTCGAATTGTGGCCCGCGCAGACTGTCCGGGTCCTCCGCGCGCCGGAACTGTTGCTCGCCCTGGCCGAACAATGGTGCAATTTCGGCCGGAGAGATGCCATAGTCGCGGCAGAGCGCAATTGCACTCCTCCGCCTCATGGCAGGTGACGAGTTGGTCATGAATTTCCTGAAGAACGAAGGCGAGCAGGTCGGTGGCCTGCAAGAGCTGAAGTCACAATTCCGACGATGACTAAAACCTACAGCAAGACCGTTACGCAGTCAAGGACTATTTTCCTAGATATGAATTATTTCTTAGGAGGCAGCCTTTCTCCAGCCGAGCGCGAGCAGTCCCGCCCCCACCATCAGCGATCCGCCCGTGCGATTGACTATACGCTGCACTTTCGGCTTGCGGATTGTATGTCTCGCCATGGACGCCATCAGGGCGTAGGTGCCCGCATTGATGGTCGCCAGAACGAGGAAGGTCGCCTCGAAAATCACCATCTGCATGAGCACGGGACGGGACGTATCAAGGAACTGGGGCAGGAAAGCAACGAAGAAGATGATGCTTTTCGGGTTCAGTGCCGTTACCACATAGGCATGAAGGAATATGGGCAGAGCCTTTTCGTTCTTTGCCGGCTTTTCGCCGCTGTCCGGGTTTGCGACAGGTGCGCGCCACAGCTTGATTCCAAGATAGATCAGATAGGCAGCGCCCACCCATTTGAGAACGGTGAAGATGGTCGCCGAAGCCGCAAGCAATGCGCCGAGGCCGAGCATCGAGGCTGTCATCGCCGTAAAATCGCCCAACGCCACGCCTGCAACGGTCGCCGCCGCGAAACGCCGGCCATGACCGAGCGCATAAGAAATGACGAGAAGTATGGTGGGGCCGGGAATGGCCAGAAGAATTGCCGATGCCGCAACGAATGCAAGCCAATCCTCGATAGACATGCGCATTACCCTCAAGTGAAAAATGCCATCAATCCACCGGCGTTCGGCAATTGCATGCAGAAACCGCAGGCTTGCTCTTTGGCAACACTCCTCAATGAAATCGTGTTACGCCACTCTTCGCTCCTTGTCGCGCTAGTCACAAAGGCGGTATTCTTTGATGGAAGAAGCCACCATATAATCTCACTGCAAAACAGACGTCCTAAGAAGCTGTTAAGCGTAATCCGCTACACCATGTCCGTTCAGGGTAGACGTGGCCAAGCGTAGGGCAGGCAAGAATTCGATGGAAGAGCCCAGGCCAGGCAAGCAACGTAAGCGATTCAAGGTCTCGCCGCTGCTCGGACTTGATGCCTGGATCGATTCTTCCCTCTACGAATTACGCTTTCGCCTTGCCGAGTTCTGGGAAGACACCACGATTTTCTTCCGCCGGTTCCGCGTCACCGGCTGGCGGCGGGCCATAATCGAATTACTAAGCGAAGGTTTTACTTGGGGTACCGCGGGCTCGGTCGTCATGCTTACGCTGGCAATTCCGGCATTTCACGAAACAGAGAAGAACTGGCGCACACGCGACGACTTTGCGGTGACCTTTCTCGATCGCTACGGCAACGAGATCGGCCAGCGCGGCATTCTACATCGCAGCGCCGTCCCCATAGACGAACTGCCCGATCATGTTATCAAGGCAGTTCTCGCGACCGAAGACCGGCGTTTCTTCGATCATTTCGGCATTGATTTCCTCGGTCTTTCGCGCGCCATGACAGAAAACCTGCGAGCGAACTCCGTAGTGCAGGGCGGATCGACGATTACGCAGCAGCTCGCCAAGAACCTTTTTCTTA
>NZ_JBBNAM010000344.1:0-1511 GCF_037994425.1 Phyllobacterium sp. | reverse complement strand
GTTGGTCTGGCCAAGGTAAAGAATACGACGAAGGGCTTGCGCGGTCACTTCGCGACGGCATCCGTCGAGCCAAAGGCAAAGGTAGCGGAGTTCCGCGTCTCTGCCGACAATCTGCTCGATGTCGGCGTAGAGATCACTGCGGAACATTACGTTGCCGGCCAGAAGGTCGACGTGACCGGTACTTCGATCGGTAAGGGTTTTGCCGGTTCGATGAAGCGGCACAACTTCGGCGGTCACCGTGCTTCGCACGGTAACTCGGTTACCCACCGCGCGCACGGTTCCACTGGTCAGCGCCAGGACCCAGGTAAGGTGTTCAAGGGCAAGAAGATGGCTGGTCACATGGGTCAGACCCGCGTGACGACACAGAACATTGAAGTCGTTTCGACCGATATCGATCGTGGCCTTATTCTGGTCCGTGGTGCAGTTCCCGGTTCGAAGGGTGCATGGATCCTGGTGCGCGATGCCGTAAAGGTAGCGCTGCCGGACAATGCTCCGAAGCCAGCTGGTCTCCGCCAGGCAGCAAACGCTACAGCCGCTGTGTCTGATGCAGAAGTGGCGCAGACAACTGAGGGAGCCGAATAATGGACCTTTCGATTACAACACTTGAAGGCAAGGACGGCGGCAAGGTGAATCTCTCCGAGGAGATTTTCGGCCTTGAACCGCGCGACGATATCCTTCAGCGCATGGTCCGTTACCAGCTCGCACGCAAGCAGCAGGGAACGCACAAGGCAAAGGGCCGTTCGGAAATCGCACGCACCGGCGCCAAGATGTACAAGCAGAAGGGTACGGGCCGCGCCCGTCACCATTCGGCACGTGCACCGCAGTTCCGCGGCGGCGGCAAGGCGCATGGTCCGGTTGTTCACAGCCATGATCATGACCTGCCGAAGAAGGTCCGCGCCCTTGCGCTTCGTCATGCCCTGTCTGCCAAGGTCAAGGCTTCCGACCTGATCATCGTCGATGATCTGGCCGCAGCCGAAGCCAAGACAAAGGTTCTTGTTTCGCAGTTCGCCAAGCTTGGCCTCGAAAATGCGCTTCTCATCGGCGGTGCCGAGATCGATGCGAATTTCCGTCGCGCTGCTTCGAACATTCCGAACATCGATGTTCTGCCAATCCAGGGCATCAATGTTTACGACATCCTGCGCCGCGGCAAGCTCGTGCTTTCCAAGGCAGCGGTTGAAGCTCTCGAGGAGCGTTTCAAATGACTGATCTTCGCCATTACGACGTGATCATCAGCCCGGTCATCACGGAAAAGTCGACCCTGGTTTCCGAAAACAACCAGGTCGTCTTCAACGTGGCCCGCAAGGCAACGAAGCCGGAAATCAAGGCCGCAGTCGAAGCGCTGTTCCGCGTGAAGGTCACTGCAGTCAATACAGCTGTGCGCAAGGGCAAGGTGAAGCGGTTCCGCGGCATCGTCGGGCGCCAGAGTGATGTCAAGAAAGCAGTCGTGACGCTCGCCGAAGGGCAGTCGATCGATGTTTCGACTGGTCTCTGAGGGGCCGTGGAGTAAAGAC
>NZ_JBBNAM010000343.1:0-20049 GCF_037994425.1 Phyllobacterium sp. | reverse complement strand
CCCGATTGTCAGCCGGGGCTCGTCATTAGAACACGAAATATATGCCCCTTCTGTAGCGCGGATAATAGGGTTCATCCCAGCTGCGGTAGTAATATGGACGGTAATATGGACGGCGGTAATACGGGCGATCCCAGCGCCGGTAGTAGGGCCGATCCCAGCGACGGTAGTAGCGCCGATCCCACCCGCGATGCCATCCGCGGTTCCAGTGATGGTACTTCCGATTACGCACGGTCTGGACATTGGGATCCACGTTCATTCCCGTGAAGACAACCGGTCTCTCGACGGTGACTGGGGCGGCACTTACCGTTCCTGTCGACCCGACAGCGCCGACAATCAAGGCGGCACTTAAGATTGCAATCAACTTTCGCATCGATCCTCCAGTGAAAGACCATCTCGGACGGCTTTCAATGCGGTTGCGTTCATAGCAGCAGTCATAAAGTTTAAGCCCTGTGCCATGAACTGTGGATGAACAACAGTTGAGGCGTAAGCGTGTTTCGCCCGCACCTCGACAGCAAGGCTTGATTTTGACAGGCGACAATATCCTCGACGGGCGCCAGTGTGGCATCGTTGAGAATTTATCGGGTTAGGACCTGATGATCGCAGTTTTCCCCATCAAGATTTCAAATCGCCGCTTTTGAGTGGCGCAAGTGCCGTGACGGCCTTACACCTTACATCTGAAGGCTTAATCTGCCGGTTGTATTGGATGCAGGAGAATATCATGAGATTGGGCGTTTCAGTATTGGTGCTCGCAGTTACGGTCGCAGCAATATCTTCACGTGCAGCGGGCTTTACCCCGGAGGAACTGCGCGAGCGGACGATAGAGAGGCGGGCAGTTGAAGCAGCCATCTGGGGCATCCCTGCTGTAAATTACGACCTGATGCTTCAAGAAGCCCTCGTCAAGACCAAGGCGAAGGTCAACGAGATCGTGTACTGGTCAAAACCGCTCGATTGGCGCAACCAGACCCTTACACCGAACCCGGACGCGATCTATCTGATGACATTCACTGACACCAAGGATGTCGGCCCAGTCGTCATTGAGGTGCCGCCTGCTGACGGTGGCTCCATCAACGGCAATATCGTCGACGCCTGGCAGATGCCGCTTGAGGATGCTGGGCCGTCAGGTGCCGACGCTGGAAAAGGTGGGAAATACCTCGTCCTCCCTCCGGGATACGCCGGGAAAATCCCAGAAGGTTACATTCCGCTCAAGTCTAACACCTATGGCGGATATGCGCTTCTGCGCTCAAATCTCGTCAGCCACAGCGACGCCGACATTGAGAAGTCGGTGGACTATGCCAAACGCTTGAAGGTCTATCCGTTGTCCCAGGCGGGAAACCCGCCGGAAACGGTGTTTACGGATGCAAAGGACGTGCTTTTCGACTCCACCATTCGCTATGACCGCAGCTTCTATACATCTCTCGACAGGATTGTACAGGCAGAGCCGTGGTTGTCGCGTGACCGTCTCATGATCGACCAACTCAAATCCATTGGCATCGAAAAGGGCAAGCCGTTCCAGCCGGACGATAAAATGAGCAAGCAGCTTGAAGCTGGTATCCTTGAAGCCAGGGAATGGCTTGAGGCCAAATACGATGCGGAACTTGTCCCGTTCTACGAGAAAGGCCGATGGAATTTTCCGGCCAATCCGGAACTCGTGAAGGCGGCTGTTGCTTTGTTCGAAGAGCCCGACGCCTATCCGACCGATATCCGAGGTCTGACATACAGCTACGCCTATGTCGGCATCAAGCGCCTGGGCACGGGACAATTCTATCTCATTGCGATCAAGGACAGGGACGGAAACGCTTTTGACGGAGCCGAAACCTATCGTCTCAACGTACCCGCCAACGTACCAGTTGAGCAGTATTGGTCTTTGACCGCCTATGACCGCGAAACGCATGCCTGATCCGCAACATGCCGCGAGCCAGCCGTTCGTCGCAGGTGGCGGAGTTGATGAAGAACGAGGATGGGTCAATGGACCTCTTCATCGGGCCCGCAGCGCCGCAGGGAAAGGAAGCGAACTGGATTCCAACCGATCCCAAGCGAGGCTTCGAGGTGATGTTCCGCCTTTATGCGCCAACCAAGGCCTTGTTCGAGAAGACATGGACGCTTCCAGACCTGGAGCCCGTCGCCAAATAGCCAACTGAACAGAACAAGCGCGGAGGACCACATGTTCGCCAAAAGACTTTTGTCTTCATTCGTCGTAACGATGATCATTGCGGGTAGCGCAAGCGCGGAGGATGCCACGGCCCTCAATGGGCCAATCGACACGCGAATTGGTCGGATCGAACTCAAGGGCGGTTATCCAGACTCTGAATCCGTCGGGAAAATCTACGACGAAATCGATTTCCAACGCGCATCGCAGGCCTACATATGGGCGACGCCAATCGTATCGATGGAGGCCCTGCGGCTGGCCAACAAGCGGGACTGGGGCGTTGACTACAACGACGTCGGCCTGGTCGATGGATATACGACACCCGCTGTCGGTGCCCTGACGGGCAACAATACAACCATCTACGCGGGGATATTCACCGATCTCGGTCGCGATGGCCCGGTCGTCATCGATTCACCCGTTGGTGTTTATGGCGTAATAGATGACTTCTGGCAGCGGCCCGTGGTCGAGGTTGGTCCGTTTGGGCCCGACAAGGGCAAGGGTGGGAAGTTCCTCCTTCTTCCTCCCGGTTACACCGGGCCAGTCCCGGAGGGATATCTTCCCGCACGGTCGAAGACCAATCAGACCTTCTTCCTTGGCCGGTCCTTCGTCAAGGATGGCGACATCAAGACAGCCGTCGACACCTTGGCGGGCCTGAAGGTTTACCCATTGTCGCAAGCCGACAATCCGCCGGAAACCCGGATACTGAAGGCCGGAAGCAAGCCTATGGATTCCATTCCGCCGAGCGGCTTCGACTATTGGAACCTTCTCTCACGCGCGCTGGACAAGGAGCCAGTCGAAGAGCGTGACCGTTTCTTCCAGGCGATGCTGAAGCCTCTCGGTCTGGAGAGAGGGAAACCGTTCAACCCGGACGGACGGCAGAAGAAGATACTCACGGACGCCGCGCAGGTCGGCTTTCTTATGGCGCAGACGACAAGCATGGCTCCTCGTCTGGCCAATGCGCCGTCATATCCGGGTACTCACTGGGAGTGGGTGCTGACCCTTAGGCCCGACCAGGAGGCGTCCGGGTACACCGAACTCGACGAGCGCACCGACTATACCTTCGAGGCGATCACTGTGGCTGATGGAATGATCAAACAAATCCCGGGCGCTGGATCGCAATACATGAGCGCGGCGAAGGACAAGGACGGGGAATGGCTCAATGGCGGCAAGGCCTACACACTGCATGTTCCTGCGGATGTTCCTGCCAAGGAATTCTGGGCCGTGACGGTTTATGACGCCATGACGAGGTCGATGATCAAGACCGACACGATGAAGGCTGGCGTCTCAAGCCACGATAAGCTGGTGCCGAACCCGGATGGATCAATCGATGTGCATTTTGGACCCGAGCCGCCGGAAAAAGACGTAAATTGGGTCAAGACATTGCCTGGGCGAGGATGGTTCGCGTATTTCCGCTGGTATGGGCCAACCGAAAAGTTTTTCGACAAGGGCTGGTCGTTGCCAGATATCGAGTCTCAACTATAGATTCAACGCTTAGAGATGCCCGCCGCACCCGAAAATAGTCTTTGCCGGGTCGGATGCTTCCAAGGCAGTAACTCATCGATCCGGGCCTGCTTATGGCCGTTGATTATAGAGGTGAGCGTGGCGGTCAGGTAGGTAAGCGGATCGATGGCGTTGAGCTTGCAGGTCTCGATGAGCGAAGCGATGATGGCCCATTTCTCCGCTCCCCGCGTCGTGCCCGGCGAAAAGAGCATTCTTTCGATTGAGGGCTATGGCCGGATCGTTCTTTCGACGCTGTTGTTGTCAATCTCGATGCGGCCGTCAGTCAGGAAGATGCAGAGCCCATCCCAGTATTTGGCGATATAGGCGAGCGCTTCGCCGAGCGGCGACTTGCCAGCGACGCGAGCACGATGATGGGTCAACCATGTCCGCATGTTTGGAGATCACGAGTGCTGATCGTACTTGTCGTCCAGCCAGGCGGGCTTCGGGGTTGAGACCACGCGCAGCTCGGCTTCGATACGATAGAGTTCACCGATCCGCTTCAGTGGGTTGGGAAGCCGCGACCTAAACCACGCAGTTGCTCGACCGGTTGCTCTGTTTTAGCTCCAGCGCAGTGCCGGCGTTGCAACAGGCGCATCCCAGAGCGAAAGCATTGCCTCATCGAGGCGTGCTAACGTGATCGAAAGTCCAGCCATGTCGAGGGAGGTTACGTAGGTTCCTACCAATGATCGCGCAATCGTGAAGCCAGCGGCCTCGAACAGGCGGCGGGCAGCATTGTAGACAAGGTAAAGTTCCGATGTCGGTGTGCCGCCAAAGCCGTTGAGGAAAAGCAATGCTGGCTCGTTTGCATCACGCGCGCCGATATCGGCGAGTACCCGATCACAAAGCAGAGCAGCTATCGCGTTCGCACTGGCCATTTTCTCGCGGCCAATTCCAGGTTCGCCGTGAATGCCAACACCGACCTCCATCTCATCAGCCTCCAGCAAGAAGGTCGGACGGGCCGTGTCGGGCACAATCACTCCGCTAAGCGCGACGCCCATGGTGCGCACCCGCTCGCCAAGGTGTTCGCCGAGCGCCTTGAGCTGCGCGAGGTCCGTGCCGGCCTCCGCCGCTGCTCCCAGTATCTTTTCGACAATAAGCGTTCCCGCGACGCCTCGGCGCCCGGAACTGCGACCAACGCCATAGGCAGCAACATCATCGCTCACGATAATTGTTTTTATACGATGAGTTTGCGCGACCGCCTCCGCGGCCATTTCGAAGTTCATCACATCGCCATCATAGTTCTTCACGATCAAGAGACAGCCCGCGCCCGTGTCCGTCAGTTCAATCGCTGCAATGATCTGATCGGGCGTCGGTGATGTGAATATATGGCCGGTGCACGCGGCGTCGAGCATGCCTTGTCCGACAAACCCAACATGAAGCGGCTCGTGGCCCGCTCCACCACCGGAAATAAGCGCGACCTTTCCAAAGGAGGGGTTCCGCCGCAGTACAAATTTTCGCTCTGGTGCGAACATGACCGTTTGCTCGTGGGCCGCAACGAAGCCTTGCAGGCTCTCGGCAACCAATGACGCGGCCGTGTTCATGAATTTTTTCATCGCTCCCCTCCTCCGGCAGCGATCATACACTAATCCGTGTTGCTCATGAGCGTTGCGATCTTCTGGACGAAGTCCGCAATCGCTTCGTCCATCAGGTGGTTCTTCTTGGCGTCACCGAGGTCAGGAACCATCAGGGACAGTGACCGCAGACCTTCGGCGCCGCCGAAATCAGGCAGCTTTCCCGGATGCGCGGCCTGATAGACCTCCACGAACCGCTCCTGTTCTGCGGGGCTGAAATGACACACCCTGAAAATCGTTGCGAGGTGTCGCGCCGGCAGTGGCGTCGAATAGGCCGGGCTCGTGATCTGGGTGACAAAGCTGCGATGCTTGCCAAGCGCGGCGGCGAGACGCTGGCGCGTGCCTGAAGGCCGGTTGTCGATGATCTGGGCAAGAATGGTCTTATACCCGACGATGTCGTCTTCCATGGATTCGCGTACCATCCTATCGCTCCGCCGCCATTGTACCGTCGGCGTTGAGCTTCGCGATCTTTGACCTGATGGCTTCCAGCCTGGTTGGGGCCACCGAGAAATGACGCAGCCCGCAACGCAGTAGAGCAGGCATGAAGGCGGGCTCTCCGGCCATATCGCCGCAGATGCTGACCGGCTTTTCCATGGCTGCCGCGATGCCACAAGCCTGTTCCATGAGCCTGAGAACAGCGGAGGCTGCATAAACGTGGATACTGGCGACCGCCGCGTCGTCACGTGCTGCCGCCGTCAGATACTGGGTGAGGTCATTGGTGCCGAAGGAAAAGAACGCCGCTTCGTTAAACGTGTCAAGCATGAGCGCTGCCGCCGGAACCTCCACCATCATGCCAATGGCCGGAACGTGACTGGCAATGTGTCGCTGATGCAGGAGCACCGCTTCCTCGGTGAAAATCTGCATCGTTTGTGCAAGCTCTGCTGGAAGCGTCACCATGGGCAGCATTACCTTGAGGTTGCCGCGACGCGCTGCCCGTAACAGGGCCCGCGCCTGCACACGCAGGATTTCCTCGCGGGCGAGCAACAGACGGATGCCACGCAACCCGAGAAAGGATGCTGCCTTGCTCGCATCGTGTCCGGGCAGCGGCTTATCCCCGCCAAGATCGAGGAGGCGGATGGTTACAGGCTTCGGCCCGGCCCAGTCCAGGAGTTGGCAGTAACGTTCATACTGCCGGTCCTCGTTGACGAGATCGGCGTCCGAGGCAATCAGAAACTCGCTGCGAAACAGGCCGATACCGGCGATGGCCTCGCGATCGACGCCGGCGAGTTCGGTCGGATCATTGACGTTGATCGAAAGGCTGATCGGTACACCGTCGGCCGTCAGGCACGCCTTGTTGCCCTTTGCCGTTGAACGCCGCCTTGCCGCGATGCGTCCGCCCGCCCGTCGAATTTCCGCGTCGGTCGGGTGGAAGACGACTTCTCCTGCATCGCCATCGACAAGCACCCTGCCCTCTTGAGGAGCGGTGAACGGCCCTGTCCCGATTACCATCGGCACGGACTTTGCCCGGGCGAGCATCGAAACATGGCTGGCAGGGCTCCCCTTGAACAGCACAATTGCACCGCCCGCGGACCAATCATGCGCAAGAAAGCGGCTGGGTTCGATATCCTTGCCGACGAAGACGGCTCCGCGAGGAAAATCCGCCATCGGCTTTCCCGTCATCGCCGCAAGAACACGGTTCTTGATGTCGTTGATATCCGAAACTCGGGCGCGCAGGTGCTCATCGTCGGACTCCGCGAATCCGGCAATGTACTCATCAAGCGCTGCCACCCACGCGAATGCGGCCCCCTCCCCCCTGTCTATCCGCTCTCCGATGATTTCAGTGATCTCGGGATCGAGCAGCATTTCGACTTGAAAGTCGATAATGTCAGCACTTTCGGGACCGGACATTTCTGCGAGCCGTCGCAGCGCATTCACGGCGTCCTTGATGGCCTTGGCCAGAAGCGCGTGTTCGGATGAACAATCGCTTGCTGGCGTAAACGCCTCTTCGACCTCACCTGCGAGGTGGACTTGTCCAAACGCCATGCCAGGCGAAGTCGCAAAGCCTTGGAGCCTAAGCATTTCGGCCATGAATCTTGCCCTCGTCGAAATTGTGCTCGACCAGTTCGCGTAAGGCCGCAATTGCCTCTGCCGCCAAAATCCCATCGGCGCGAATTTTAAGCAGTGACCCCTTGCGGATCTTGGCACCCATGACTTTTACGATGCTTTTGCCGTTCAACCAGATGCTGCTGCCATTCACCTCTATCTCAATGGTGCAGGGAAAGGATTTGGCGAGGCGGGTGAAGATCACGGAGGGACGCGCGTGCAAGCCGATCCCGTGCCGGACTTCGATTTCCGTTTGCCATTGCGCCGTCACTTTTGGCGTCTCCCTCATTCTTGCGTCCTGCTTGCTGGTCATGCGGGCGATAGTTCCTCCGCGGTCGCGACTACCTTGGCGAGCGAAGCGCCGCCGGATGCCTCGGCCGCGGCAATGACGGCGCCCTCAACAAGCGGGGCATTGCAGATGGTAACGAGACCCGACCGGGGATCGCCCAGCATTTCGATCGCCATCTCGCTATTCGTCTCAGCGCCGCCAAGATCAACGAAGACGGCGACGCCATGATCTGACCATGCCGCCTCTATGGCGGTGAGGATACTCGCCGTGTTGGTGCCGAGGCCGCCTTCAGAATTGCCGCCGCACCAGGAGAGCGGCACGCCGTCGCCGACCATTTGCCGAACCATGTCGGCGGTACCCCTGGCGACAAGTGGCGAATGCGAGACGATCACAATGCCGACATTTGCAGACTTGCTGTTCATGCGGGCTGATACTCCATAAGGTGATGACAGATCGCCGACGCAAGAAGCGCGCAACTTGACGCCCCGGGATCGACGTGGCCGATCGAACGATCGCCAAGAAAGGATGCCCGACCGCGCATCGCCTTCATGCCCGCCGTCAACGCTGCCGATTCTGTTGCCGTATCAGCGATACGAATAAGAGCCGATTTTCTCGCCACTTCGGTCTGGACCGGATAGAGCACGTCGAGGAGGGTCTTGTCACCCTCCTGCGAGCGTCCCCGCCGCGCCACGGCGTCGATTGCCTCGCTGAGGATGGTATCAAATGTCGGACGGCTCTCGCGCGCGCCGAAGCGTCGCCCCATTTCGATCAGGAGGGTTCCGTAGAGGGGGCCCGAGGCTCCGCCGATATTCATGACCAGCGTCATGCCGATCCTTTCAAGCGCAAGCGCCAGGGGAAGCCCGCAAAGGCTCTCCCGTTCCAGGAAGACCGCATCGAAGCCACGCCGCATGTTTGTGCCGTGGTCGCCATCCCCGATAGCCCGATCAAGCTCGCAGAGGTGATCAGCGTGTCGAGCGATCACCTCCCTGCATGTCTCGATCAATCCGAGGAGCAGCTTTCGGTCACTTTGCAACGAATGTCGCCTCCCCATGTGTCTTGTGGCGCGCAATGGCCGCGGCAGCGGCCACGAATGCAGCAGCCACTGCAGCGGCACCCGGATCGATAACACCGTCGAGATCACGCTCGCCGACATAAGAGGCACGGCCAGCCCTCGCCTTGGTCATCGTACTTGTGGCCTTTGCGCCGGCGTTGGCAGCGAAGGCTGCATCATCTATTCCACTTGCAGCAAGGGCGTGCAATGCCGGGTCGAGCGCATCAACCATCGTGCGATCACCCGGTTCGGCGCCGCCGTAAAAGGTCATGCGATCGAGGCCCGAAAGCAACGCCTCTGGCAGGTTTCCGGCGGCTGCCATTGATTTCGACGCGGCGATGAAGAAGATCGAGAGAAGGACCCCGCTTGACCCCCCCATGCTTGTTGCAAGAATGGAACCGATTGCGGCAAACGTTGCGGCCTTGTCGGCGAGCGGCAGGGACTCAAGCCGGGCGAGAACGCCACGCGCGCCTGCCGCCACGGTTGACCCCGTGTCGCCGTCGCCGGCACGGGCGTCAAGACGGTTGAGCTCCGGTTCAAGCGCGATGAGCGCCCCGCAGATTGCCGCGATGATCGCCTCGACCTCGGCATCCCGGCTGCTCGGGCCATGTTGCATGGCAGTTTTGATTGTCGGCGCAGGAATGACGATCAGCTCGTGGCGTGCGACGGGGGCTAGCCAGGCCTGCGGTGCGACCTCCGCCAGAAGCGCCGTCTCGCGCGCCAGATCCAGCTTGATAAGCGAGAGCGAAAAGCCGTTCATGTTGAGCGCGGTCATGATGGCGCGGGGCCCGACCACAAGCTTCACTTTCGCGGCCAGCGACGAAGCGAGAACATTGCGGGCGATCAGGTTCATTTCGACGGGCGGCACCGCACCGAGATTGTTGATGAGCAGGGCATATTCGCCAACGGGAATTGTGGCATTGAGGCGATCGGCCATGATGGCGACGATGCTCGCGGCCTCCTGAATCGCAATGCGCTCCACCCCTGGCTCTCCATGAATTCCCAGCCCGAGCTCTCCTTCATCCTCGCCAAGGCGCGATTCATGTGGCTGGCCCGGGATTGAACAGGTTGAGTACGAAACCCCAAGCGAAACGATATCAGCAGCCGCTGCCGCTGCAGCAGCGGCGACATCTTCAAGCGTATCGCCGCGCTCAGCAAGAAAGCCAGCGATCTTGTGCACGAACAAAGTGCCGGCGATCCCGCGCGGCTGTGCAAGATCTGGAAGGGCGATGTCATCGGCAACGATTACCATCTCGACTTTGAAGCCCTCCGCGCGCGCCCGTTCCGCTGCGAGACCGAAGTTAAGCCGGTCACCGGTGTAGTTCTTGACGACGAGCAGGCAGCCCTTCGGCCCTGTCACGGCCCGAATGCCCGTTAGCACGGCATCGACGCTCGGCGAGGCAAAGATCTCGCCGGAGACGGCGGCAGTGAGCATGCCGCGGCCCACGAAACCGGCGTGGGCGGGTTCGTGGCCTGCGCCGCCACCGGATATGATGGCGACTTTCGATTTGTCCCAATCAGCCCGCAGAATGACCTTGATATCCGGATAGCTGTCGAGCCGGGCGAGCGTCCCCGGACGGCTTGTCAGAAGGAAACCGTCCAGCGCCTCGGTGACGATGTTTTCCCTGCGATTGAAGAAGTGTTTCATCGGTATAATCCACTCTGTTGACTCACTCTGCAGTTCATTCCTACCCAATGACATCAGTACATACGGTTTCCATCGGCGCCAAAATAGAGGGGATTCTTGAGCGTCAGCCCGATCTTGTCCCCGGGTTTCACCGGAATATAGGGATTGGCGAGGGTGACGAGCTTGTGGTCGCCAACCCTGATATGCAGGTGGTTCTGATCGCCGAGGTGCTCCACCCAGTCGATGCTGGCGTTGGCTTTGCCGCTGAGTGAGATTTCAAGGTGTTCCGTCCGTGCACCGACGGTCCGGGCGCCAACGGGTGCCTTGCCGTCAGGAAGCACTTCGACCGGAAAAAGGTTGATGTGCGGCTGTCCAAGGCGAGCGGCGACATGCGTGTTGGCGGGATTGCTATAAACCTCACGTGGTGTCCCGATCTGGACCAGTCGTCCGCCGGCAAGAATGCCGATACGGTCGGCCATGGTCATCGCTTCGATCTGATCATGGGTGACATAAAGCAGTGTTGCACCAAGCTCCTTTTGAATGCGCTTAAGCTCCAGCCGCAACTCGGCACGCAGCTTCGCGTCGAGTGAGGATAGTGGTTCATCCATGAGGAAGATTGCGGGGCGCCGCACAAGCGCCCGCCCGATAGCGACACGTTGCATTTCTCCACCGGAGAGCCGGGTCGAACGATTGTCGAGCTTGTGGTCGATGCGCACCATGCGCGCCACCTCGCGCACGCGCCGGTCTATCTCGTCCTTGCCAAGGCGCCGCGCTGGCGAGCGGAGAGGAAAGGCAAGGTTCTCGTAGACGGACAGATGCGGGTATAGTGAGTATTGCTGGAAGACGAAAGCGACATCGCGTCCGGCGGGCGCCTCTCCCATCACATCCTGCCCGCCGATACTGATGCGACCGCTATCGGCTCGCTCAAGCCCGGCGATAAGGCGCAATGTCGTTGTTTTGCCTGCGCCGGTCGGTCCGAGAAGAACGACACATTCGCCGTCAGCAATGACCATGTCGAGGTCGGACACGGCGTCGGTTTCGCCAAAGCTCTTGTTGACGCTCTTGAGCACTACTTCAGCCATGCTGCACCTGCGTGTGACGGGACGACCGGACCGCCCTTCCCGAGGTGCACTCGAAGAGAGAAAGATTGTGGTGGTTGAGTTCAAGTCCAACGGTATCGCCGATGCGGAAATTCTGGTCGGCAGGCACACGCGCCTTGATCAATCCCTTCGCCATCTCGACAGCGACGATCTGATTGGTGCCATGATATTCGCTGCCATAGACAACGCCGCGCAAGGGCGAAGCGTCGCTGAAACGAATGTCCTCGGGGCGAACGCCGAGGGCAATTTCGCCCATGGCGACATCGTCATGAATCTCCGGAACGGCGACCGGCACGCCTTCAACGGAAACCGTCCGCGCACCTCGTTGCAGACCAGCGGTGAAACGCAGGAAGTTCATCGGCGGCGAACCGATGAAATCGGCGACGAACATGGTGGCCGGTCGGTTGTAGATTTCCTGCGGCGTGCCGAACTGCTCGATGACACCGTGGTTCATCACCGCAATCTTGTCTGCCATGGCCATCGCTTCCAGCTGGTCATGCGTGACATAGACCGTGGTCGCATGGATGCGATTGTGCAGTTCGCGCAATTCGCGCACCATCAAGTCGCGAAATTCCGTGTCGAGGGTGCCAAGCGGTTCATCCATCAGGAAGCACTTCGGCCGGCGAACGATTGCCCGCCCCAGCGCCACGCGCTGGCGGTCACCGCCCGCAAGCCCAGAAACGGAACGATCCAGAATGTGATCGATCTGCAGCAGCCGTGCCGTTTCTTCGACGCGCGCGCGAATTTCGGCTTTGGCGATGCCCTGTGCCAGCAGCGGAAAACCGATATTCTTGCGAACGTTCATGTGCGGGTAAAGGGCAAAGAGCTGGAACACGAAGGCAATATCCCGCTCCCTCGCACGATTGAACGTGACATCTCCGCCGGCGAGAAATATCTTGCCGCTGGTCGGCAATTCAAGCCCGGCAATCATGCGCAACGTCGTTGTCTTGCCGCAGCCCGATGGGCCAAGAAGGGCAAGAAATTCCCCGTCACGAACGACGAAACTTGAATCCTCAACCGCGCTGAAAGCGCCGAATTCCTTGCGCAGGTGCTCTATTCTGATCTCAGCCATCACCTACTCCGGAAACTTCGAAACGATGATGAACAGGACGGTTCCGGCCAGCAGCGTGACCAGGGACCACGTATAGAAGACAAGAAGAAACGGCTGGAACAGCATGAGAAAGCCAAGTCCGATGAGAGCCGTCGCCACATTCTCCATCGGACCGCGCCGCAGGAAGAAGGGGCGCTTCGGCTTGGAGGCGAGAGGTGTCCGTACAGTCATTTGCGCACAGCTCCGAAGGTAATGCCACGCAACAGCTGCTTGCGCAGGAGAATGGTAAAGACCAGGATGGGTACGAGGAAGATTGTTGTTCCGGCGGCAACCGCCGGCCAATCCTGTCCACCCTCGCCGATAATGGTGGGAATGAACGGTGGCGCGGTCTGGGCGGCACCTGATGTGAGCAGAACGGCGAAAGCATATTCGTTCCAGGCAAAGATCAGGCAGAAGATTGCCGTGGCGGCTATACCCGTGGTGGCCTGGGGCAGGACGACCTTGAAGAAGGCCTGCATGCGCGTATATCCGTCGATCATCGCCGCCTCTTCATATTCGCGCGGTATTTCGTCGATGAAGCCCTTGAGAAGCCAGACGGCGAGCGAAACATTGACGGCGGTATAGAGCAGGATCATGCCGAGGGCAGTGTCTGACAGTCCGAGTTTGCGGTACATCAGATAGATCGGAATTGCGACCGCGATCGGCGGCATCATGCGCGTTGAAAGAATGAAGAACAGAAGATCCTCGGCGAGGGGCACCTTGAACCTGGAAAAGCCATAGGCTGCGAGTGTTCCAAGCGAGACGGCAAGGAAGGTCGAGCCGAAGGCGATGATCAGCGAGTTCTGGAAACGCGGCCAGTAGTTGGACGGTCCGGCGATCACCATGTTGCGGCCACGGGTAATCTCATCGCAGATGCTCGTCGGCGCGCCAAGTGACGCAATATATTCGGGTGTCTGGCGCGTGCGCGTTGTGAACAGATTGCAATAACCTTCAAGGGTCGGATCGAACACGATCTTCGGCGGATAGCTGATCGAATCCGGCGGCGACTTGAAGCTGGTCAGGAAGATCCAGGCGAGCGGGATGATCGTAATGATCGCATAGGCGATCACGATCGTTGCCGCGATGCGCCTTGACATGACGCCAGGTTCGACAACCGAATGGGCGGAGTTGAGCGAGCTCATCGCTGTTTCACCTTGTTGAGCGCTTTGACATAGATGTTGGCTAGACCGAACACGGCGACAAACAGAATGATGGCGAACGCGGACGCCCTGCCGGTGCGCCAGCTTTCAAATGCTTCACGTTTCAGGGTGATAGAGGCGACCTCCGTCGTTGATCCCGGGCCGCCACCGGTCAAAAGCGTGACCATGTCGAACATCTTGAAGTTCTCTATGCCTCGGAAGAGGATGGCCAGCATGATAAACGGCAGTGCCATTGGCAGGGTAATGGACCAGAACTGGCGCCATAGCGAAGCGCGGTCGACTTCCGCTGCTTCGTAGATGTAGTCGGGAATGGAACGCAGGCCAGCAAGACATATCAACATCACGTAGGGCGTCCACATCCACGTATCGACGATAATGATTGCCCATGGCGAGAGCGCGACGGAGCCCAGCATTTCGAAAGATGACGGCGGGATGCCCGTGAGAAACGAAACGACATAGTTGAAAAGGCCAATCTGCGGTTGGTAAAGGAACCGCCAGAAGTTACCGACTACGGCCGGCGACAGCATCATCGGAACGAGGATGATTGTCGTCCAGAAAGCATGGCCGCGGAACTTCCGGTCAATCAGATAGGCGAGCGAAAATCCGATCAGCGTCTGCAGGAGAATCGTCCAGAAGACGAAGTGCGCGGTCGTCTGCATCGCTTGCCAGATATTGGGATCATTGAGGACACGGCTGTAGTTGCTCAGCCCGACGCCCTCGATGGCTGCGTTGGGGCGGTTTGCCCGGTAATTCGTGAACGAAAGATAGATCGCCCAGATCAGCGGGAAGATGTTGATTGCGAGGAGCAAGGCGATTGTCGGCGTGATGAACAGCCAAGCCATTGTGCGATCGGACATGCCGCGAATTCGGGAAGCGAGGGGCGCTGGCGTTACCTGTGCGGCAGCCTTCCCCAAAATGGAGGTACTCGTATCGGTCACAGACGTCACCTGATTTTCGGAGCGGGGCTTTGTCATGGCTGCCCGGCAGGATAGCGCAACCGGGCAGCCATTTCAGGTCGGGATCGCCTAAAGCTTTCCATCATCCTTGAAGACTTCGGTCCAATCCTTGACGAGGCCGTCGAGCGCCTCCTTCGCTGTACCCTTGTCGGCAACCACGTAGTCGTGAAGGCGCTTTTGCATTGTTTGAAGCAGTGTGGCGTACGAGGGCTCTTGCCAGAAATCCTGGACCTGGTTCATCGCGACGAGGAAATCTGCGGCGAAGGGCTGGCTCTCAGGGAATGAAGGATCGCTGAGGACTGCCTTGTGGACCGCATAGCCGCCGAGAGACCACCACTTCTTCTGAACGTCGGGCTGGGCAAACCATTTGATGTAGGCAAGCGCGCCGTCCATGTTGTCAGTATTGGCAACAACGGAAATCCCCTGCCCGCCCAATGTAGAGGCCGCAACCTTCTCCTTGGGATTGACAAAGAACCCGATCTTGTCGCCCCCAACCTTTTCATCCTTGTAGAGACCGGGGAAGAAGGCAAACCAGTTCATCGCCATGGCGACCTGGCCGGATTTGAATGCATCAAGGCTTTCGCTCATATAAGCATCGGTGTAGCCGGGCGGCGTGCAGCACTTGTAGAGAGCCTTATAGGCCTCGAGGCCTGCAACTGCATCAGGCGAATTGACTGCGCCCTCCATGTCGTACTTGCCCGGCGTATTCTCGTATTTAAAGCCGTAGGAATAAAGCGCCGACGATGCCCCCATGGTGATGCCTTCCGAAGCGCGCTCGGTAAAGATTGCCGCACCATAGACTTTCTTGCCGTCGATCTCGCGGCCATTGAAGAATTCGGCAACCTCTTTCAATTCATCCCAGGTCTTGGGCGGTGCAAGGTCCCGGCCATGTTTCTGCTTGAACTCCGCCTGGATTTCCGGCTTTGAGAACCAGTCCTTGCGATAGAACCATGCATTGGCATCGCCCATCGCCGGCAGGGCCCAATAATTCGGCGTACCCTTCGGCCAGGTCGAATAGGCGTTGACCGCCGCATCGGCGAAATCGCTCATCTTGATCCCCTCCTTGTCGAAGAAATCATTGAGCTTGACGTAATAGCCGTTTTCGGCGGATCCGCCGATCCACTGACTGTCGCCGATCAGAAGGTCGCAGAGTTTGCCGCCGGCATTAAGTTCATTGAGGATTCGGTCCGCAAAGTTGGGCCATGGCACGAACTCGAACTTCATTTGAGTGCCGGTCTTGGCGGTAAAGTCCTTGGATAGCTCGACCAATGCATTGGCTGGATCCCAGGCGGCCCAGCATAAAGTGAGTTCGTCAGCCTTCGCCAGCCCAGGTGCCATGAACAGCACAAGCGCCGAGGTCGCCCCGAGCAGGGCTTGCTTTATCGTCTGCATGCTTTCCTCCCAGATACCTAAGCGACACCACGCCGCCGTCGAATAAAATCGTTGATTGTTCCCTCTTACTCGCACGATCTCTCCCATCGTGTTGAGTAATGTTGTTTAGTAATCTCCATTTTACTGAACAAATCAAGAGTGATTCGTTGCTGCACCGCACACGCAAACACGCGGTCTTCAAGCGGGCGCTAAATGGCGGTGAGAGCTTTTAGATAGAATCTGTCGGATGGGATTTGTTGAAAGAGCCCGCCGAGGCTTGGCATGGCCAACGCCTCGAGCTTGAACCAAACTTCCGGCAGAGCCAGATGGGCTGAAACACCAGGCAGCAATCATGCAGAACGATCAGATCGACCCCGCGCACCCGATTGGAGCAGGCCCCTCACGCGCCGGTTGCCGGGCGCTACACCACGATGGCGATGGACAAGTCTATTTGTTCGATCGGTCGTCAACGAACACGCCCGCCCGTTGGGCGGCCTTGACAAAAGCCTGCCTTGCCTTTGCCGGCGTCATCCATCCTTCGAGGGCATCGCGATTGATACGAACGGCACGCTTGTACTCAAGCCCATCCTGTTGCGGCCATTGATTTCTGAGGCACTCCAAGGCCTCCCACGCCGAGGCAACCAAACGAAGCCCCATAGCGCCAAGACTTATTCTGACCGGCGATGAAAACGACTTGTCGTTCATTGCACCCTCCCCCTGCCGCTTTGCCCGATGCCCCGAACGCATTGATGGGAGCGTGGTAAGTTATGCGACAGGATCTGCCGATTGATGTCCGCTCCGCCTTGCTGGACTGCTGTCCTGCACGAAGCAGAATCCGGAATTGGAACCGCATATGGAACGATGTCGGCATGACTGAAATGTGAAAGCATAGCTGAACTCCATAAATAGAATTGCGAACTATGTTTCCTCCTTACCCCATTCTTTTTTATTTGCTGTTCAGGGCTGTCATTACGATCTCAGATTTGAATCGCAACCGCAATACCAAATTCGGCGCATGCCGGCATATCTCTATGGGCAGGTGGCCACCTGCTTGCGCAGTCAGATTAGCTTGCGGTGCTTTAACTCGTCTTTCAGATAGGCGTAGTAGATCGGCGCGGCGACCAGGCCGGCTATGCCATACCAGGCCTCGAGGAAGATCATCGCCAATAGCAGTTCCCATGCGCGCGCTTTGATGCGTGAACCAATGATCTTCGCATTGAGGAAGTATTCGAGCTTGTGGATGATGATGAGGAAAGCAAGGGAGCTTAGGGCAGCAAAAAGCGAGACGCTGAGCGCGACGACGACGATGACCGTATTCGATATCAGATTGCCGATGACCGGCAGAAGACCCGCGATAAAGGTGACAGCGATCATGGTCTTGACGAGCGGAAGGTTCACGCCAAACGACGGCAGGATGAGGACGAGGTAAATACCGGTAAAGAACGTATTGAGTGCAGAAATGCGCAGCTGCGAGAAAACAATGTTGCGGAATGCATCGCTGAAGTGGTCGATACGTTCGGTGAGCGCGATTGCGAGCGGGCCGGGTTGACGTGACGGCGCAACCGAACTCAACGCGACCATTCCGCCGATGATCATGCCGATGATAATTCTTATGAGAAGAACGCCGAATTCCGTGCCGACGAGCTGGAGCTGGCCTGCATGTTCCCGCAGCCATATGGCGGCAAGCGATTCAAGCTCCTCCAGGTTGGACGGAAAATAATCGCGCGCCCAACTCGGCAGATGCACCTGCGCCGTATCGATGATTTCAGCCATTTTCTTGAACAGCGAGGCGATGCCTTCCGACCCATCACTCAGGAACGCAACGCCGCCGAGTACTGCCGCCACGATTAAAAGGATGAAGACCAGCGCAAGCAACGCCAGGGCGACAGTCTTGGCAATTCGCCCGTCAACCCCGACCCTGCCGAGAAGAGGCGCCGAGAGGTGCACGACGTTGTAGACAAGCAGGCCGGCAAGGAGCGCAGATAGCAATCCCAGTTCGAGCACGGCAATGAGCGCGATGAACGATAGTATGTACGACGCAACGTTAAGCCGGGTGGCGATAAGCAAGTGGTGCCCCTAGAAAGGCGTTATTCATTGTCCATGTTCCTAGCCTTGAAACCGGATGCGATGCAAGCACAACCAAGCGGCAGCCCAGCATTGCAGGAAAATCGGCCGAATATTATGGTGCTTGCGCGTCGGTATTGTTTCTCTATGAACGTTACGGTGACTTCGTCAAAATATTGTGGTCCATTATCTTATTGTTTAAACGGCACAAATAGGGGCACAGTTACACGGGATCCATTTACCCGGCCTAATTGAGGCCAGCCTCCAGAATGGAGTGCCATGATGAACACGCGGCATGCCTCCATCGAGCGGATTGACCCGGCTGCGGGCCAGCAAGCCCTGGCCTTAACAACCGGATTATTGGATGAGACCATTAATCAGGTTCGGCGCCAGCGCGGCTCTGCTCGGGAAGGCTTGCGCCAGTCGCCAGGGCCAAGCTCAATGCTCCTTGTCGGCGGCGATGTGCAGGCCAGGCTTGCAGCGGCGAACACTATTGCGGCAGAACTCGATCTGGAACCATTTCGCATCGACCTATATTCCGTGGTCGGCAAATATATCGGCGAAACCGAGCGCAATCTTTCGCTGCGGTCCGTCGAACCGGCAGCGTGCTCCTCTTCGATGAGGCTGATGGCCTGTTCGGCACGCGCTCGGATGTGAGGGACGCGCACGATCGCTACGCAAACGTTGAGCGGACCATGTGTTGCATGCCGTCCAGAAGTACGAGGGGCTGGCAATTTTCGCCATCCGCGCGCCCGATGATTGCTGTCCCAAGCTCAGGAGCGCTGTCGGATTTAAGGTGGACCTTTCCCCGGGCTGCTGGGGTCCGCCTCTATCTCTTTTGCCTCTCTGGTCGCAAAGGCTGGCAGCGGAACGCATAAGGGTCGATCCGAGTTTGATGTAGAGACCATTTACTAAAGTAGGTTATATTTCAAATTAGAAAGGTGAACGGAACCTTGTCAAATGCGCCAGGCGTTCGACTAAAATCGTTGAAACCACCCTGTCATTGCCGCGCCAGACTGGGCAGTGCGATCCCCTCCTTTACGACCCGAAAACGGCGAGCGGCTTTCCATGCGTGACGAGGCCGACAACCATCGCGATTTCAAGGGACTGACCACCGATTACTTCGATCGTCGCAGCGAAACATACGATCAGGATGCGCTTTTCCCCCGACTGGCAGTCGTAATCATCAGGCATGCCGACCTGGAACCCGGGCTTTGCGTTCTCGATATCGGCACAGGCACTGGACGGCTTGCCCTGCAGGCCGCGAAAATGGTCGGCGAAGAGGGCGGTGTCGTCGCTATCGACCTGTCAGCGGAAATGCTCACACAGGCACATTTCAAGGCCGGCATGGACAACCTTACAAACATTCAATTCATACAAGGCGACGTGGAAGAAGCCACGTTTGATGATGCAGCGTTCGACCGGATACTATGTTCTTCGGCTTTCGTTCTTCTATCCAACCCCAGCAAAGCGCTGAAGACCTGGAACCGCTGGCTCAAGCGCGGCGGACTGCTGAGCTTCGATGCACCTGGTGAGCCCTTTGGCATCAACACCATAATCGCTGATGTCGCTGAAGCCCACGCGATTGAGCTGCCCTATGCGACGCTGGCCAACACGGTGCAAAAATGCAGCGATCTTCTCGAGCGTTCCGGATTTGAGGTGGTGGAGATCAACCAGGAGCTCATGCAGGAACACACAATGCCGATGGCGCAAGCTTTGTCTGTCTGGGAGAAGTCCCTGGCTCATCCTGCCTGGCATAAACTTGCACGTTTGCCGGAGAGCCAGCTCAAGCAAATGCAGGCGGAGTTTGAGACCAGGGTCAGGGCACAGGCAAGCAACGATACGGTCGTCAGCAAGATCGTCATGCACGTCGTGACCGGCCGGAAAAAGAGCGACGTCATTTGAATGGACTTAAGCTGTCGGACCGCCGATCTCCTTGCGCCTGATCAACTCCTCGCGGATCAGCTTCTTTGCTATCTTGCCATAGGCGGATTTTGGCATCTCCGGCCAAAAGACAAACCGTTTGGGTAGCTTGTAGCGCGCCATCTTGCCGTCGATCCATGCAAGGATCGCGTCGGCGT
>NZ_JBBNAM010000342.1:0-2546 GCF_037994425.1 Phyllobacterium sp. | reverse complement strand
CTCCGCACCGGGTGATTCTAGTGCCGAGAATATCTTCTGAATGGAAAGGCGCGACTCCGGTCCTCGCGCAAACTCATCATACGCCGCGCACGCGGCGTCGACGAACGACTGGAGAGCTTCGTTGCGGCCTGTCATTGCATTTACCCTCTCTTCAAGCGCAGCGAGTCGCAGCTACCGGTCCACAACCAGGTCGGTCAGTGGCTTCGAGCAGCATGGCAGGAACATGCCAAAGGATGCTTTGTTGTCAGTGCGTCGTTGCGCCCCGCAACCGACCCGGCGTCTCACCGTAAGCTTTCTTGAAGGCTTTTATGAAGTGCCCAGCGGTTTCAAAGCCGACCTCGATGGCTATCTCGATGAGGGGTGCTTTGGTCTGCAGGAGCAGCGCCCGAGCACGATGCAATCTCAACGCCATATAGGCTTGAGCAGGCGAGCGTCCTGTCTTTTCATGGAAGAGACGCTCCAACTGGCGGCGCGAAATGCCGACCGAGGCAGCGAGGTCAGGGATACTGATGATGTCCTCGACATGCCGCTCCATCGTGATGAGGATCGACTTCAGGCGATCATCGCTGCAGTCGATATCGAGCGGCCTGCGCGGCTGAATGTCCAGCGCGCTCCTTGCCCTTTCTATCTGCAGCACCTCAAGCGCGTTGCGTTCGGCGTCCTTGCTGATCGACTGGCGTACGATGGACGCGGCCAAATCGGCGGCACTGGTGCCGCCAGCGCACGATCCGCGTGTTTGTTCGAGGTTGTAGAGTCGATCGGAACGCACCGTCAGATCAGGAAAGCGCTCCCTGAACGCCTGGTAGTGCAGCCAGCTGACGCAGGTCTCGTGATGCTCCATCAATCCGGCTTCTGCCAGAATGAAAGACCCGGTGCACACACCGATCAGCGGGACCTTCTTGGCGTCTGCGCGCTTGAGGAAGGCGATGGTGTCGTTGTCGATGGGACGTTCCACAGTCAGAAGCCCTCCGACCACCACGATGTAGTTGAACTGGCCGGGATCAACGAAATCCGACGTCGGAGCCACCTGAACGCCGCAACTCGACGTGATCAGATGCCGCGTGCTGCCAAGGACCTGCCAGTCAGCATGCACCCGTCCGGACCGGTCAAGCTCATCACTTGCCAGCCGCAATGTATCGACGAACATGGCGAAGGCCGACAGCGTAAAGGAACGCGCCAGGACGAAGCCGATTTTCAATCGCGGCGTGCCTGAAGTCATGGGTTTCCCGTTCATCCGTCAATCCCTCTATGGCTTGGTCGACAATGCCTGGGCCTTCCGGAAGGCGGCATCGAGACCAGCGCCCACCGCAGCGTCGAATCCATTTTGCCGCATCGCAATAATGCCAGCCGCGGTCGTCCCCTTGTAGTCCACGAACGATTTGACGGTATCTGATGGAGACGCCCCGTTGAACTCCTGGAGCCGCCCGGCGCCAATGATCACCTGCTGTGCGGCGCGCTGCGCGATGGCAGGGGAAATGCCGCGTACCACCGCATCATTGATCATCGCTTCGGCGAGCAAGGCCGGGAATGCCGCGCCGGAACCGGACATTGCGGTGAAATAGTCAATATGCTCCTCCTGGCTTACTGCGTCGACCACACCGCAGCTGCGGAACAGCGTTATAATGGTCTCGCTGTCCTTGGGTTCAGGCGAATCTATGAAGAAGGGCGTATAGGAATATCCGAGCTCCGCTGCCGCATTCGGAAGAGCGCGCCCGACGCGGTTGCTGCCAGTTCTTCGCTTTATGTCCTCGATCGTCACACCGGCCATAACTGAGACCACCAATTTTTTGTCGGCATCGATATCAATGGCGCTCCAGTCATCGGGTCTCACCGAGAGCACAATGACATCAGAATTCTTCACTAACTCACTGTTATCGCTTGTCCAGTGGCAGTTGACGGAATTCTCGGGGACTCCGCTCCGGAACGAGCAAGTCAGCCGCTCAGCGGCAACTGTACCAGAACCGACAAGCGCTTTCGCGATGGCTGTTCCGAGCCACCCCGAGCCTCCAATGATACCTATACGCCCGATGTCGATCATAGGGGACTCCCCTCCTTGCTGTTAAGCTGCGGCGCCAGCCGGATTGCGACCGCGTTGCAGCGCACCCCGTGTCAGCCTGTCGAGAAGAATAGCGACCGCGACGATCGCCAGACCTGCCCGAAGGCCAAGTCCCATTTCCATGCGCGTCAGGCCCCGCGTAACCTCTGCACCGAGCCCCCCTGCCCCAACGAGCCCGGCGAGGACCACCATTGCCAATGACAGAAGTATGCACTGGTTTAATCCTACAAGAAGCGTCGGCATGGCCGAAGGTATCTCGATCTTCAGAAGTATGGACTTTGGAGACGCACCGGTTGCCTGTCCAAGCTCAAGAAGGTCTTTCGGCACCTGGTTGAATGCAAGTGTCGTCAAGCGCAGCATCGGCGGCACACCATAGACGATGGTCGCTATGATGGCGGGGACGCGGCCCAGGCTGAATACCATCACTGCCGGGATCAGGTAGACCCAGGGTGGAACGGTCTGCATGATGTCGAGCACCGGGCGTACTGCG
>NZ_JBBNAM010000341.1:0-44171 GCF_037994425.1 Phyllobacterium sp. | reverse complement strand
CAAGGTTACAGTGACACGTGCCTTCATCGACTTGTCTTCTCCGAGCTGATTCGACTGCAATTCATTTGACCAGAACCGGCCCGGCCGGGCGGGTCGGTTCGTTTTCATTCATGATGCCGAGGCGGCGGGCGACTTCCTGGTAGGCTTCGATAAGCCCGCCCATATCACGGCGGAAACGATCCTTGTCGAGCTTCTCCGCGGTCTGGCTGTCCCAGAGCCGCGCCGAATCCGGAGAGAACTCATCGGCAAGAACGATGCGCATGAGATCGCCTTCGTAGAGGCGGCCGCATTCAATCTTGAAGTCGACGAGCTGGATGCCGACCCCGAGAAAGAGGCCGCTCAGGAAATCGTTGACGCGGATGGCAAGCGCCATGATGTCGTCGATTTCCTGGGGCGCAGCCCAGCCGAAGGCGGTAATGTGTTCTTCCGAGACCATCGGATCGTCAAGTTCATCGTTCTTGTAATAGAACTCGATGATCGACCGGGGTAGGACAGTGCCTTCCTCGATCCCGAGGCGCTTTGCCAGCGAGCCGGCAGCAATATTGCGTACCACGACCTGCAGCGGAATGATCTCGACTTCCTTGATCAGTTGCTCGCGCATGTTGAGCCGGCGGATGAAATGCGTCGGAATGCCCATGCGGTTGAGCTGGCTGAAGATATATTCGGAAATGCGGTTGTTGAGGACGCCCTTGCCGTCGATCACTTCCGATTTCTTGGGATGCAGCACGGTGGTATCGTCTTTGAAGTGCTGGACGAGTGTGCCTGGCTCTGGTCCTTCATAAAGGATTTTGGCTTTGCCTTCGTAGACACGGCGGCGACGGTTCATTGCGAATCTCGGTATTGGAGTTATCGGTCGGCCCCGGTTCTTAGCAGCGCCATCATGTTGGCGCGCTAACTATCGTAAAAGCAAGCATTCTACAATGATCCTTTGTGCTGGTGCGCTGATTTGTGGAATATAGGTATTCCATGCAGGATGTACGACAAATTGATCGGCCCGGTTCATTTCGGACTTTTGATTTTGCGTGGAACGGCTATATGAACCCAGAAGCGAAAGCATTGGGGAACTGCCTGAAAAACGCCCAAGGCCCGGATGTAATCTAAGCACCGAACCAACCGATCATTTTGCGGGAGCAGATAAGTATGACAATGGAAGATCGCAAAAACGCCTTTGAAAACAAGTATGCGCATGACGCAGAAGTGCGTTTCAGGGCTGAAGCCCGCCGCAATAAGCTTCTTGGCCACTGGGCGGCAGAAAAGCTCGGCAAGACCGGGGAAGAGGCCGATGCCTACGTGAAGGAAGTCATCAAGGCGGATTTCCAGGAAGCCGGCGATGATGACGTTTTCCGCAAGATTCGCGCCGATTTCGACGCGGCGGGGCTCGATACGTCCGACCACCGCATTCGACGCACCATGGAAGAGCTGATGGTCGAGGCGATCCGCCAGATCGAAGCTTCCTGATACGAACGGGACGATCACAAAAAGCCCGGCCCTGCGCCGGGCTTTTTTGTGATGCTCCTGCTTGACCCGCCATGGCGGCGTTTCCCATACTCCGGCCTGAAATCGGAGAAGGATCAGAATCATGTCATTTGCGTCGCGTCTCAGGGCAGGGGAAACAATCTATTCTGGCTGGTCGAGCGTGACCGATCCACTGGTCATGGAAGCGCTGTGCCGAACGCCGCTCGACGCGGTGCTTCTCGACATGCAGCACGGCGCACATGACACGGCGAGCGTCGTCGCGCTCACTGGCATCCTGCGCGCAAGCCAGAAACACGCCTTGGTGCGTATCCCGGTCGGACGCTTCGATATGGCAAGCCGCGCCCTCGATATCGGCGTGGACGCCGTGGTCGCACCGATGATCAACAGTGTCGAGGATGCAAGACTTTTTGCCGCCGCTATGAAATACCCGCCGATGGGCGAGCGCTCGTGGGGGCAACTGCGCGGGCGTCCTGCAAACTATGGGACTGGCGGCTCGGGCGAATATCTGCGGGAGGTGAACGCGTCGACCTTGGCCTTCGCCATGATCGAGACCATTGCGGCCTATGACATACTGGACGAAATTCTCGGTGTCGAAGGCATCGATGGCGTTTTCGTCGGCCCCTCGGATTTTTCGATTGCCTGGAGCAAGGGCGCCGAGGTCAATGCAGGTTCTGATGCGATCGTCGAGCCGTTGACGCGCATTGCCGCCAAGACAAAAGAAGCAGGCAAATTCGCCGCAATCTATGCTGCCAATGCTGAGATGGCCAATCGGTTCAGCGGGCTGGGTTACACCTACCTCGCATTGGCGGTCGATACGGCATATCTCACGCTCGGCGTCCAAAGCATCCTTGATGGATTGAAAGCTTGACTAAAGTCTCGACAGGAACTGCGCAAATACCATGGACCCCTCCGGCCACGGGCCATGGCCGGATTCGGCATTAAGATGGCCCGAGTCGCCAGCATCGATGAACAGTGAACCCCAGGCCGCTGCAAGATCCTCAGCCACCTCGTAGCTGCAATAATGATCATTGCGGCTGGCAACGACAACGGAAGGAAACTTGAAAGGCTCGCGCGGGTAGGGACCGAACGTCATCAGGTGCTTCGGCCTGACCTTCGGGTTGGAAACGTCTGGCGGAGTGACCAGAAAGGCGCCCTTCACTTTGTCGCCGATCGCGGGAAGGGCATGGACGAAGGTGGGAACGCCGAGCGAATGGGCGACGATGACCACAGGCTTCGTCGCCGCATTGATGGCCTTTACCACCTCGGCCACCCAATCCTCGCGCACCGGTTTCGTCCACTCCGCCTGTTCGACGCGGCGCGCCGTGGAAAGCTTGGCCTCCCAGCGGGTCTGCCAGTGATCGGGGCCGGAATTGGTGTAACCGGGAACAATGAGGATATCGACGTCTTTGACTTTCATGCGCCGTCTTTAGAAGAATCGGTTTGGGATCGCAACATTGGCGGGATTCTACCATGCGCGGGCAAAATGTCAGGAGCGATCGATGTCTGGCTTCAACTTGGGGCTGTGCCGGTGCTAGCATTTGCGCGATTCCATCAGGGAGGCGTGCGTGACAGTTCTCGTTACCGGAAGCTCGGGCCATCTCGGCGAGGCCCTGATGCGCGTATTGCGCGACAAAGGGCGCAACGCCCGAGGTTTCGACATCAATCCGGGTCCATTTACGACCCACGTCGGTTCGATAACGGATCGTGAGATTGTGCGGCGCGCAATGAATGGCGTTAAGACTATTTTTCATGCCGCGACGCTGCACAAGCCGCATGTAGGAACCCATACGCGCCAGGGATTTGTCGATACGAACATCACGGGCACCCTCAACCTCTTGGAAGAAGCGGTCACGACCGGCGCCAGCGCTTTCATTTATACGAGCACGACCAGTGTGTTCGGCGATGCCCTGATACCACCGCCAGGCACACCTGCGGCCTGGATCACCGAGGACGTCAGGCCGATACCGAAAAACATCTACGGGGTGACCAAGGCCGCAGCCGAAGATCTTTGCCAGTTGTTCCAGCGCAACCAGGGATTGCCAACCATTGTTCTGCGGACATCGCGTTTCTTTCCGGAAGAGGACGACAACAAGGCCGTTCGCGCGGGATTTGCCGACGCCAACCAGAAGCTCAACGAGTTCCTCTATCGCCGCGTGGAGATCCAGGACATCGTGGATGCCCATTTGCTCGCGGCCGAAAGAGCTCCCGAGCTCGGCTTCGGCCGATATATCATCAGCGCGACGAGCCCATTCACGCGCGATGACCTTGCGGATTTGCGCGTCGACGCTTCGCGAGCAGTTCGCCGGCATGTGCCGGACTACGAAGCGGTGTATGCACGGCTCGGGTGGAAAATGCTGGACGGGGTCGATCGGGTCTACGTCAATGAGAAAGCCCGCCGTGACCTCGGCTGGAAGCCGCGCTACGATTTTGGCTACCTGATCGGACGGCTGGCGCAGGGCGAGGATATGCGTAGCCCGCTGGCCCGACTTATCGGTTCGAAGGGATATCATGCCGAACGCTTTGACGACGGGCCTTACCCAGTAGAGTAACCCCTTGGGTGTTGGTTTATCGGTAAACAATCCCCGCCAATCGGTTTACGATTTGTGAACAAGCTGTTCGCTGGTTCCCGCTTGTATCTGATGTAGATAAAGCCGACGTTATGGGCAACGAATTCTATCTGTACGAGGGCAGCATGGCGATCACACGCCGGGAGATGGTCGGTGGGTCAATCGCTTTCGTTGCAACAGCGGCAAATGCCCGCGCGGAGACAAAAATGGAAAAGATATCCTTTGCAGCGACGGCACCGACACATGTGTCGAAGGTTGGCATCAAGGCCAAGGACGCCGACACACTGGCAAAATACTATGAGGATGTGGTCGGGTTGCGGGAGATCGCGCGCAAGGGACAATCCGTCATTCTCGGCGCAGGAGAGACGCCTTTGCTCGAGATCGAGCAGGCAAATGCCATCCGCGCCGACGACCCGCACAGTGCCGGGCTCTACCACACGGCCTTTCTACTGCCGGTCCGTTCCGATCTCGGCCGCTGGGCGAAGCGGGCCATTGAGCGACGCACGCCAATCGTCGGCGCGTCGGACCACCTCGTCAGCGAGGCGATCTATCTGACCGATCCTGAAGGTAACGGCATCGAAATATATGCGGATCGTCCGCACGAAACCTGGAAGTGGAATGGCTCGTCAGTAGCGATGGGCACCGAGGCGCTGAATGTTGGAAGCCTGATTGCAGAACCCGGCAGCGAGTCCCCATGGCTGGCGGCTCCCGACGGGACCATGGTGGGTCATCTGCACCTGCGTGTCGGCAACGCCAAGGATGCGGAGGCCTGGTGGCACGATGAACTTGGACTAGAGACCGTGGCAGGCTTCGGCGGCAGCGCCGTATTCATGTCGACGGGCGGCTACCACCACCACGTCGCAGCCAATTCCTGGCAGAGCCGCGGCGCCGGCCAGCGCGACAATGACCGTTCCGGCCTCGCTTGGGCCGAGTTCAGCTCTGTGAACGCCAGTGACGAACGCGAAATCGTCGATCCCTGGGGCAATGTCATCCGTATCGTTCCTGCGAAACGCGGCTGACGGATCACTCGACGCTCGGCTTCGCAGTTCAGCGGCCGAGCGTTGACTTGCTTCTTGTGTCAGTTCCCGAACACGCGCCTGAAGATCGTGTCGACATGCTTGGTGTGATAGCCGAGGTCAAATTTCTCGCGGATCGTTTCCTCCGATAACGCAGCACGCACATCCGCATCGGCAAGCAGTTCCTCGAGGAAGTCCTTGCCCTGTTCCCACACCTTCATCGCGTTTCGTTGCACGAGCCTATAGGAATCCTCGCGCGAAACGCCAGCTTGGGTGAGGGCAAGAAGCACGCGCTGCGAGTGGATAAGGCCACGGAACTTGTTCATGTTTTTCAGCATGTTGTCCGGGTACACCAGAAGCTTTTCGACAACGCCGGTAAGGCGCGCCAGGGCGAAATCAAGGGTAATCGTCGCGTCCGGGCCAATCATGCGTTCGACCGAGGAGTGCGAAATATCGCGTTCGTGCCAAAGCGCGACATTCTCCATTGCCGGAAGCGCGAAAGCGCGGACCATGCGGGCGAGACCCGTCATATTCTCGGTAAGCACAGGATTGCGCTTGTGCGGCATCGCCGAAGAGCCTTTCTGGCCCGGCGAGAAATATTCCTCGGCTTCGAGAACTTCGGTGCGCTGGAGATGGCGGATTTCGACGGACAGGCGTTCGATGGACGAGGCGATGACACCCAGGGTTGCAAAGTACATCGCGTGGCGATCACGGGGGATGACCTGCGTCGAAACCGGTTCCGGCTGCATTCCCAATGCCTTGGCGACATGTTCTTCCACGCGCGGATCGATGTTGGCGAAGGTCCCGACTGCGCCGGAAATGGCGCAGGTCGCAATCTCCGCGCGTGCAGCGACGAGGCGGCTGCGGCAACGTTCGAACTCTGCATATGCCTGGGCAAGCTTGACACCGAAGGTCGTGGGCTCGGCGTGGATGCCGTGGCTGCGGCCGATGGTGACGGTGTCCTTGTGCTCGAAGGCGCGCGTCTTCAGTGCGGCCAGAAGCTTGTCGAGGTCGGCCAGGAGAATGTCGCTCGCGCGCATCAGCTGCACATTGAAGCAGGTATCGAGCACGTCGGACGAAGTCATGCCCTGATGTACGAAGCGCGCGTCGGGACCGACGATCTCGGCAAGGTGGGTAAGGAAAGCGATGACATCATGCTTGGTTTCGCGCTCGATCTCGTCGATGCGGTCGATGTCAAAAGTCGCCTTGCCACCTTTTTCCCAAATAGTTTTCGCCGCTTCCTTCGGGATGACGCCGAGTTCGGCGAGGGCGTCGCAGGCATGGGCTTCGATTTCGAACCAGATTCGGAATTTTGTTTCCGGGGACCAGATGGCGACCATTTCGGGCCGCGAGTAGCGCGGGATCATATGTCTTCCTGTCGGCGAAGAATTGAAAGTTGAGTGCGGTCTATCAGACCTCGGCCAATCTCTCAACGCAGGTTTTCATCGTCGCTCGCCTATCGGCGGGTTGTGACTGCGAGCCAGCGGTGATCGGGACCCTCGAAGCCGAAGGCGCGTATGGCGACGAGGATGGCGACGACAGGTTTCGCGCCTTGGGGATAAAATGTCTGAACGGCGCCGATGCTGTAACCCAATGGGCAGCCGCGGCTCGTTGGCACACTTTCATCGGCGTGCAAAAGCTCCTGCTTGGCCTCTGGCTTGTCTTCGGTAAGCGTCAAGCGAAACCCTTTGATCTCAGCGATATTTTGGCACGTCTCGCTCGCCGGAGCGGCGACTTCCTCCAGCGTAAAGGTGAGTACTGGATCAAGTGCCGGAAAAATCGGCCTTGGATTGACTTTCACCTTGAACGGATCCGCCGAAAGCTCTGTCACCGGATTGGAGGCGACTGTATTTCCCAAGTTCGCCTGCAACTCGAGATCGGTCAGCGATGTCACGCCCTGCGCATCCCGCGCTGCCTTGTCGCGCGCCTCTTCGAGTGACGAATGCTCGTCGTCCAATCGGACTCGAACCGGTGTCTTCGGCAGGAACTTGTCCGTTGCGGTCTCGATGTAGAAGCGGTTGGCGTAGGGAAAGCCGGAGCCATCCTGAATGCCGTACTCCTCGAACGCGAAGATGCTGCCGTCCTTCGAGAAGCCGAGGATGTTGAGCTTCGCTGCGTCGCCCGCATGCGCAGTCGCCAGCGGACAGGCGGCGAGCAGCAAACCAAAGGCAAGGCGGCGATACGGGCTCACGCGCTTTTCACGCAGGCGCTACGGATCGAGTCGATATTGGCGCGGTACGATGCACCCTTGAATACCGAGGAACCTGCAACCAAGGCATTTGCGCCGGCCGCTGTGGCCAGCGCCGCGGTCTCGGCGGTAATACCCCCATCGACTTCGAGGTCGATAGGCCGGTCGCCGATCATCGCCTTGATTTTCCGTATCTTTTCCAGTGTCTCTTGGATGAACTTCTGGCCGCCGAAGCCGGGATTGACTGTCATCACCAGGATCAGATCGATATCGTTCAATACGTACTCGATGGCCGATTCCGGCGTGCCGGGGTTCAGCGCGACGCCTGCCTTCTTGCCAAGGGCGCGGATCGTCTGCAGTGAACGATGCAAATGAGGCCCGGCTTCGGCATGAACGGTCAGGATATCCGAGCCCGCCTTGGCGAAGGCTTCGAGATAGGGATCGCACGGCGCGATCATCAAATGCGTATCGAATACGGCATCGGTCAGCGGGCGGATTGCTTTTACCACCTCCGGACCGAATGTGATGTTCGGAACGAAATGTCCGTCCATCACGTCGATGTGGACCCAGTCTGCGCCCGCGTCGAGGACGGTCGTTACTTCTGCACCAAGCTTGGAAAAATCCGAAGCGAGAATGGATGGGGCAATGACGAGCGGACGGCTCATGTTCGGGTCTCCGGAAAAAAAGTTCTGCGCGCCGTTACCATGCGCGTCTGCAAGGCACAATCGAAACCGTTCAGGTCAGCGACGTCCACACCGGGAAGGGATCGTTCTCGGCCGGCGTTGCCGCGTGGACGCCGCGGGCGATCGCGCGCGCCATAGTCGAAGCGGCAGTGGCGCAAAGGTCGATGAATTCGCCAACTTCCGGCGCCCTGCCGCTCGCGCCCGTTGCGAGCGCGAAAACGAGATCGCCATCAAAGGGCGTATGTGATGGCCAGATGGCACGGGCAAAGCCGTCATGCGCGGCGATCGCCAGGCGCTTCGCCTGTCCCTTGGTCAGCACAAGGTCGGTCGCGATGACGCCGATGGTCGTGTTCGCATTGGCGGCAGCTTCGTTGAATTTTGTTCTGATCTCACTGGCATCGGCTGGAAGCGGATGCGGCAGGCCATGCCCGCCAAACTCGCCGCCGATCTCAAAGGGTGCAGCCCAGAAATGCCTGCTTCGTCCAACCGTTACCGATCCAAGCGCGTTGACCGCGACGAGGGCGCCAATAGTTGCGCCGGTTGCCAGAACAGATGAGGCCGAGCCGAGCCCGCCCTTCAACCCGGCAACTGTTGCGCCAGAGCCCGCGCCGATGGTTCCAAGCGTGAAGCTGCGTGATGCGGACTGGACAGCGGCATAGCCGAGTTCGCGATAAGGCGGGAAGCGCCCCCAATCCTTGTCGCCACCATTGAGCATGTCGAACAGAATGGCTGCCGGGACGATGGGAATACGGTGGCCTCCGACTTCGAAGCCAATCGCCTTTTCGCGCAATGCCGACTGAACACCCGACGCAGCATCAAGGCCGAATGCCGAGCCACCCGATAGCACCAGCGCATTGATCGTTTCGACCGTATTGTGCGGTTCGAGCAGGTCCGTCTCGCGCGTTCCGGGCGCGCCACCTAGAATCTGGACGGCAGCGGTTGCCGGGGCATCACAGAGGATCACGGTTGTGCCCGACTTGACCGTTTCATCGGTCGCATTGCCAACGCTGAGTCCCTCCACATCGGTGATGAGGTTGCGTGGTCCTGTCTTCACGACTGCCATCATTTCGCCTCCAGGACGAATTGGTTTCCGTCGAATTTCTGCACCCGGTAGGTATCGGCGATCCGCTCGCCCAAAGGATCGAACTGGATCAACCCTAGTGCGGTCTCGAAGGCGTTCCTATGCAGAAGCTCGCTAAGCGAACCCGCCTGCGATTGTGCGGCCGCAAGTGCCTGCAAGGCGATCTCGGTAGCGGCGTAGGCCGTTATGACGTAGCCCTCCGGAACCTTGCCGGCGAGTTCGACGGCATTTTTGGCGTTACGGGCGCTGTCGAGCTTCTCAGCTTCGCGCGGGGCGATCATCAACGTTCCAACCGCAAGGTCGCTGCCATTGCCGACCTCGCCGAGAGCCTCGCCGCTTACAATAACGAGTGGATAGGCGAGGGCGGTGGCGCTGCGCCCGATCGCGGCGACGTCGTCGCGTTCACCGCCAACGAAGATCTGCGTGGCTCCGGCACGCTTCAGCCGCCCGACAAGGGCATTCTGGTTATCGAGGCCGGGGCGGTACGTGTCGGCGAAGACCGGCTTCAGGCCCTTTTCCTCAAGACGTGCTCGCACGCCAGATGCGAGTTCGCGGCCGAAGATCGTGCCGTCATCGATGATGGCGAAGGGTGTGGAATGCCATAGCTCAGCGAGAATGTCGCCAGTTTCAGTTACCTCGTTCTGATCGGATGGCGCCAGCCTGAATACCGCAAAGGGCTGCTCGGCTCGCCTTTCGGTCAGCGTCCGCGAGCGCACGCCGGGAGTTATGACAGGAATTCCCTTCTGGTTGAGGATTGGCAGCGCCGCTTCCAGGGATTCAGCGCAAAGAAAGCCGACGACGATCATTACATTGGCTTGTACCATTTGCTTGGCCGCTGCCTCGCCGCCAGCCGCGTCACATTTGTCGTCAGCCGTGATAATCGATATGGCCTGGCCGTTTGCGGCGGTTTTCACCGCGACCGTGCTGCCATCGACCACTTGCATGCCGAGGCGCGCAAAAGGACCGGAAAGCGGCGCAATAACGCCAATCCTGTCTTCTGCATGTGCGACACTCGTGACCATAAGGCCAAGGCCGAATGTTGCGGCGCATAGCAAGCGATTCATCGGGAGAGGGCCGTTTCCTGTTGCGTGGTAACCAGTTACATGTTTTCGGTAACTGTTTCCTTCATTCCGCGCAATTGGGGTCTATATAATAAAGGGATCGAACAAAAATTTGCGGGCACTCTTTGGTTGCGGCGATTGTTGCGATACTGATGCTGCAGATACGGAATTGAAAGCTTGCTAATAGCCAAGGATCAGAAGATAGAGCCGCTCGCATTCCGCAATGCCATGAGCCATTTCGCGGAAGCCGTGCACATCATCACGACCGATGGTCCGGCGGGACGTCGCGGCGTAACTGTTTCGGCCGTTTGCTCCGTTTCCGACAATCCCGCAACCATGCTTGTCTGCCTCAATCGGCAGCATGATCTCAATCACCTTTTCATCGAGAACCAGGTGTTTGCGTTGAACACCCTGTCCCTTGGCCAGCAGGCGCTTTCCGAGGTTTTTTCCGGCAAGGGGGACCTGGCGCAGCGTGACAGGTTCGCGCTCGGCCGCTGGCAAACGTTGCAGACCGGTGCGCCGGTTCTCGTGGACGCCCTGGCTAGCTTCGACTGCCGCATCATTGCGACGCACGAGGTAGCAACCCACTATGTGATCTATGGCAAAGTGACGGCCCTCAATATGGGCGACCCAGCAAGGTCACTGATATATCTCAACCGCTCCTATCACGCTGCCGGGGACTAGCATCAGCATGGGCAAGCAAGCCGTTTCGTCCCTGCCGCAATCGATCGAGGCCACGCTGGCCCTGCTCGAATCCGGTGGGTACGTTGCTGACCGGGCGCTAGCGACCGTGCTGTTCCTGAGTTTGCGCATGAAGCGGCCGCTGTTTCTCGAGGGCGAGGCCGGGGTCGGCAAGACAGAGATTGCCAAGGTGCTTGCCACGACGCTCGCCAGACCCTTGATCCGGTTGCAGTGCTACGAAGGCCTGGACGTCTCCTCAGCCGTCTATGAGTGGAACTATGCGGCCCAGATGATCGAAATCCGCCTCGACGAGGCCAGTGGCATCGTCGACAAGCACTCGATCGAACGAAATGTGTTCTCCGAGAAGTTCCTGATCCGGCGGCCTGTCCTCCAGGCGCTTTCGGGTGAGGCCGGCAAGGCGCCAATATTCCTGATCGATGAACTGGACCGAACTGACGAAGCGTTCGAGGCTTTCCTACTCGAAGTCTTGTCGGACTACCAGGTGACAATCCCCGAGCTTGGCACAATTCGGGCAAGCGAACCGCCGCTGGTTATCATCACGACCAACCGTACGCGCGAAATTCATGACGCGCTCAAGCGGCGCTGCCTCTACCACTGGGTGGATTATCCGTCGGCCGCGCGCGAACTTGAAATCGTCCGTCGCAAGGTGCCATCGGCCAATGAGCGCCTTTCCGACGAGATTGTTCGCTACGTCCAGAAACTGCGGGAGATTGATCTATTCAAGCTGCCTGGTGTTGCAGAAACCATCGACTGGGCCGGCGCCCTTACCGAGATGGACAAGCTCGCTCTCGATCCTGAATCCGTGTCGGACACGATTGGCGTGCTCCTGAAATATCAGGACGACATTGCACGGATCGCTGGCGGCGAGGGGCGACGCATTCTCGATGAAGTAAAGGCGGAGATGCGCCAATCGGCCGCCAGCTTGAATGCCGTCTGACATGGCGGCGTTCGAACCATTACCGCATCAGGCGGGTTCGGGCAGTCACCTCGCGGATAACATCGTCTACTTCGCTCGCACCCTGCGCAAGGCCAGCTTACGCGTCGGTCCCGCATCCGTTCAGGACGCCATCCAGGCTGTTCTGATTGGTGGCATAGGGTCGCGCGATGATTTTTACTGGACGCTGCACAGCGTTCTCGTGACGCGACGCGAAGACCACGCGACGTTCGACGAAGCATTCCGCCTTTACTGGCGCTCGCGGGAATTGATCGAAAAGATGCTGGCGATGTTCTCGCCGGTTGCGATGGCGCAGGACCGTGAACGGGCAAGGGCAGCAGAAGGGCGGGTGGCGGAGGCATTGCTCAAGAGCAGCCGGCAGCCGGAGCCGGGCCAAAGGCCACCGGAAATCGATGTCGACGCCCGCTTCACGTTTTCCGGCAAGGAGGTCCTGCGTACAAAGGATTTTGCCCAGATGAGCGCCGCCGAACTCAGCGAGGCGCGCCGCGCCATGAGCGAACTCACTTTGCCGCTCGATGAGGTCAAAACCAGGCGGTTTCGCAGCGATCCGCATGGATTGCGCGTCGATCCTCGGGCAATGATGCGGGCAAGCCTGCGTATGGGAGGCGACCTGATTTTGCCAAAGTTCCGTTCGCGCAGGTTCGTGCACCCGCCGCTTGTCGTTCTTGCCGATATTTCCGGCTCGATGAGCCAATACACGCGTATTTTTCTGCACTTCATGCACGCGATCATGGCGAGGCGGCGCCGCGTCCATTGCTTCGTATTTGGAACGCGTCTCAGCAATATCACGCGGCCGCTGCGGTACAGGGACCCCGACGATGCCATCGCGCGCTGTACCGACGTAGTGAAGGACTGGTCGGGCGGCACGCGTATTGGTGAGACCCTGCACGAATTCAACCGGCAGTGGTCGCGTCGCGTCCTCACACAGGGCGCGGTAGTTCTGCTCATCAGCGATGGGCTCGAGCGCGAGGAGACGAGTGAACTCGAAATGGAGATGGAGCGGCTGTCGAAATCTTGCAGGCGTCTGATCTGGCTCAACCCCCTACTGCGGTTCGAAGGTTTTGAACCGCGTGCGCGCGGCGTCAGGGCGATGCTGCCCCATGTCGATGACTTCCGCGCCGTTCACAACCTTGAGGCGCTGGATGACCTGTGCAAGGCGCTCGGCGGGCCGCGCGACAGGAATGATGATCCGAAGCGGTGGTTGAAGCGGGAAGGCCCTTCCCATGCGCCGGGTACGCACCCATATTGAGCATGCTGGAGGGCATGACGATGCAAGGTTCCAAACAACAGGCACTTGATCCGCTGACGACGGCGCAGGAATGGATGTCGGATGGTCGGGACGTCGCGATCGCAACCGTAATCGAGACATGGGGCTCGGCTCCAAGACCCGTCGGCAGCCATCTGGTGATCGACCGGTCCGGTAATTTCGAGGGCTCGGTTTCGGGCGGCTGCGTTGAAGGCGCGGTGATTGCCGAGGCAATGGACGTAATTGAGAGCGGCACGTCCCGCATGTTGGAATTCGGCGTCGCCGACGAGACCGCCTGGCAGGTCGGGCTTTCGTGTGGTGGGCGCATAAGAGTTTATGTAGAGCGGCTTGGCTGATCGTGGACCCCTATTGCCTCAAGAAGCTGAATGAGGAGCGTCATGCGCGTCGCGCGGCCATCCTCCTGACCGACATGGTTGATGGAAGGGACCGGGTCATCCGGCAGGGCGATCCGGTCGCCGGTGTGCTCGGTGAAGCGGTTCGCACGGCGTTCCTGTCTGGAAAATCCGGAATTGCCGAGGTCGACGGACGTTCGTTCTTCCTGAATGTGCATCTGCCGCCGCCACGCCTCGTCGTCATCGGCGCGGTGCATATCAGCCAGGCTCTGGCTCCTATGGCAAGGATTGCCGGATACGATATGGAAATTGTCGACCCGCGCACCGCATTTGCGACGGAGGAGCGTTTTCCGGACGTGACGCTGCACGCGGAATGGCCGCAGGACGTCCTGGAAGCGCGGCCGCTCGACCCTTATACGGCTCTCGCAGCTGTCACCCATGATCCGAAAATCGACGATTCCGCGCTTGCGGCGGCTTTGACGTCCAATTGCTTCTACGTGGGCGCCCTTGGCAGCCGCAAGACCCATGCCAAGCGGATAGAGCGCCTTTTGGCGCTAGGCCTTGGGGAGGAACAAATCAGTCGGATAAGGGCCCCTATAGGTCTTGATATTGGCGCCTCCAGTCCTGCCGAGATTGCAGTTGCAGTACTTGCCGATGTCATCAAGACATTCCATGCGCGGGAGCTGCTACCCTCGCACGAACTGGACCGAACCGCATGATATTTGGTGAAACACGGCTTGAGGATGCGATTGGGACAATCCTCGCTCATTCGACGCATGCAGGTGCTCTCAAGCTGAAGAAGGGGCATGTGCTGTCGCCAGGCGATATCGTGCAGTTGCAGTCCGCCGGGCTGACCCATGTCATCGCCGCCCGGCTGGAGAGCGGTGATATCGAGGAGAATGCCGCTGCAGATCAAATCACCAAAGCGCTGGAGATGTTCAACGTTAGAGCAGGAGCAGCGTCAACGGGACGGGTCAATTGCTATGCGGAGAAGCCGGGGCTTTTTCGCGTCGATGCCGCTCTCGTCAACGCCATCAATGCCGTCGATCCGGCGGCAACGATCGCCACCTTGGAACCGTTCGAGCGTGTTGAACCGGGGCAGATGGTCGCCACGATCAAGATCATTCCTTTCGCGATCCCGGTGGAAATCGTGGGCCGGATCGCGTCACTTGCGAGGGGGCGCACGGCCCTTGGCGTTCACGAATTTGCCGGCGCACGTATCGGCCTTGCCCAGACCACACTGCCGTCGGTGAAGGCGAATGTCCTCGACAAGACGCGGCGTGTGATCGAAGCGCGCGTCGCGGGTAATCACGGGGAGGTGACGGCCGAGCGGCGTATGGCTCACTCGGAAAACGCGCTCGCCGAAGCCATACGCGAACTTCATGGATCGAATGATATCGTCATTGCTTTCGGCGCGTCGGCGGTTGTCGACGCAGGCGATGTTGTACCCGCGGCCATCAGGAAGGCCGGAGGTATCGTGCATCACCTCGGCATGCCGGTTGATCCGGGAAACCTGCTGGTGCTTGGCGAACTTGATGGCAAGCCGGTCATCGGCGCGCCGGGCTGCGCCCGCAGCCCCAAGGAAAATGGCTTCGATTGGGTGCTCGACCGGCTTATGGCGGGCGTACCCGTCAAACCGAAAGATGTGATCGGCATGGGAGTAGGAGGCCTACTGATGGAGATTCCGTCGCGACCGCAACCGCGCGATCCGCGGCCGTCCTCGTCACGCTCTGATGTTGCGATCGCCGTGCTGGCAGCCGGGCAATCGACGCGCATGAACGGCTCCAACAAACTGCTTGCCACATTCGGCGGAACGTCACTGATACGACGCTCCACCCTCACGGCAATCAGGGCTGGCGGCCATCAGGTCATTGTCGTCCTCGGTCATATGGCGCAGGAATGCAGTGCAGCCCTTGAAGGTCTGAACGTTGTCATTGCCATCAACCGGGACTACGCAAGTGGCCTCGCTTCCTCGCTGCAAACCGCGATAAAGCATGTCCCCGCATCGGCGGATGGCGTGATGATGCTGCTTGCCGATATGCCGGCGCTCTCGAGCGCTCACATTGATACGATGATCACACGCTTCAGGGAGGCCGGCGCCCAATCCATTGTACGGGCGACCTTTAATGGAAAGCGAGGCAATCCGGTGCTGCTGCCCCGCCAGTTGTTTGACGAAGTGTTCACGCTCGCCGGCGATGTCGGCGCCCGCCATTTAATCGAGCGAGGGGATTTTCCATTGATCGATGTTGAACTCGGCGAAGCGGCGGCTATTGATGTCGATACGCCCGATATGCTCAATCGCGCCGGCGGCACGCTCGCCGTACCGAACGTATAGGATCAACCCTTGCTGAGACCTCTATTATTTGCTGCGCTGGCTTTTCTGTGCCTGATACCGCCCGCTTCAGCGCTACAGTTGGACCCCTACAAGGATGATCTTTTTGGCTATCCGGAAATTTTGAGGACTGCAGACGGCGGCGACTATGTGGTGGTCGGCTACAACGAGATGCGCGACATCAATGGCCGCGACGCGGTGCCGGAACGGCGGGTTAAACAGAACTATGTTTCCCTGCAGCCGAAGCGATCGCAAAAAGACCTCGTGGTCACGACGGAGGTCGGTCCGGTCAAAGTCATGGCTGCCGGTAATCTGGAGCACCCCGCCATCATCACGATTTACCTGCACGGTCAGGGGGGCAATCGCCAGCAGGGCATGAATGATTTTACCTTCGGTGGCAATTTCAATCGCCTCAAAAACCTCATGGACCGCAACGGCGGGCTATATCTTACGCCCGACTTCACCGATTTCGGCGACAAGGGTGAGGCTCAGATTGCCGGCCTGATCTCTCATTTCAAGGCACAAGCGCCGCGGGCGAAGGTGTTCGTCGCGTGCGGTTCCATGGGAGGAATGTTGTGCTGGCGCCTGGCAAAGGATTCGAAGACAGCTGAGGATATCTCAGGATTGATCATTCTCGGATCGTTATGGGACGATCACTTCGTCGGATCCCCAGCGTTCAAGCGGCGCATACCGGTCTTTTTCGGTCACGGCAGCCGCGACCCGGTGTTTGCCATCGATAAACAGGAAGCCTTTTACCAGCAAATCCGCGGTTCGGCCAAAGGCTATCCCGTGCGCTTTGCACGCTTCGAGAGCGGCAACCATGGGACGCCCATCCGCATGACGGACTGGAGAAGTGCCTTGAACTGGATGTTGTCAGTCACGCCGCGAGCTGTTTTGGGTTGTGGCAATAAAGTCCCATTGTGGCAGTTGTGCCACTAGACAAATGACGAAAAGCGAATAGTTTCCGGCCTATATCCAACACTGCGATGAGACTTTGCGGAGAGACCCATGCGCCTGCCTGAAATCCTGAGCCGAATTGCCCCCTTGGCAGTTCTAATTCCCCTGGCAGCATGCTCCACCACCGGTCAGCCCCCGCTGGTTCCGATGATCCCGACTTTCGCGCCGGTTCGCCCCCCTGTGGATTCCGCTCTCGCCGAGCCCTGCATTTCTGCAGCTGCCACCAAATATTTCCTCTCCGAAAGCAATATCAAGGCAGTTGAAGCTGAACCGATCGGCGGTGGTGTGAACCAGGTTCGCCTGAAGGCCGATCTGCGAGATGCGATGTGCACAGTGACCGATAAGGGCAAGGTGCGCTCGGTCGTCGATACAATGCCCAAGAGTGCCGACCAGGCTGCCGCCGACGAAGCGGCCGCACGCAAGGCCACCGACCCATCGGCAACGCCCGCCGAGCCGGAGCCTGCGAAAAAGACAAAGAAAACCAGCGGCTAAGCATGGTTTCTTGAACGTTCGAACAGCGCGGCATGCCGCGCTGTTTTCATTTCTCAGGGCGTTGTGGCGCAAGCACTTTGAGTTCGCCGGCGTGGACGGCAATCCTGACATCACGCGGCAGGGCGATCAGTTCGCCGTCGATCGTAGCCTTTGCACCGCGCCGCAAATGCGGAAAGTGCAACTCCACCTGTTTCGCAAGCACTTCGTCCACGTCCGGATTGCTGCGCCAGGATCCGGTCAGGACCGTGAAAGCAAGCTTCAGAAGGGCCCATGGCGTAAGCCGACCGGCAATATAGACGCCGAGCTCGCCGCGGTTCACGACTTCCGGTACCGGCAAGACACCATGGCCATACGCGTTGTTGGCAACAGAGATGGCCGAAACAGTACGCTCGATGGTCGTTCCGTTGACCACCATGCGAACGAGGAATTTCGGCGGACGCCCCATGGCCTTGGCAAAGGCACGCATGCTGGCAAGCCGTTTTCCCCAACGGGAGCGATATTCCAGCGTATTGCGTACCTGGATCATCTGCGGCTGAAAGCCGATGGAAAACTGGTGGACGAAGCTTTCTTCATTGGCCGTGGAAATATCGACGGCCTCGATTGTGCCGTTGGCGAGGCTTTCAAGGGCAGCGTTGAGGTCCAGGGGAATTTTGAGCGCCCGCGCGAAAAGGTTCATTGTTCCAGCGGGAAGCACGGCGAGCGGAATCTGCGATTTCCACGCAAAGTCGGCCGCTGCCGAAATGGTCCCGTCGCCGCCGCCGGCCATCAGGACGTGATCGCCCGGCTCGGCGCAGACGCGTTCGAGCGTTTTCATGAGCTTCTTGCCCGCGATAATCTCGCTTTCAAACGTATGCCCGTGGGCTTCGAACGTTGATTTTGCCGCTGCTGCGAACGCGTCCATGTCCATCGTCCGAAACGTGCCGCCATCGCGGTTGAAAACGGCGTGGACTTTCATGTCTGATCCTTGTTCAGCGGAGAAACGCAGCGAAGTGAGCGGAAGATGATCAATTGCCCCGTTAAAAACAATCCCTCAGCGGCCTTTTGGTTCCTCTACTTTGGTAGGACCTTCGGGCTTGCAAAGCCGAGCTTGCGCAGCCCGTCCGTGATTTCTGGTGCGCTCATGAAGAGCTCCCAGAGAAGGCCGCTGCGATGGTTCTCGATCATCGCGACAATGGGACCCTGGTTGATCGCTAGGTAGGTTCGGGCATACCAATTGCGAGCCGGCGCGAAGGCGTCCACAAAGCCGAAACGTCCGGCAATCCTGCCCCGCGGCAATGACATGAAATGGCGCAGGGCACGCATCGACTCGTCCGGCGTGTAAGGCAGGCTGCTCAGCGCGGCGGCCGGCGCGATCAGCCCCGTATCGGACGCCGGCGAACTGACGGCGTAGCCTTTCGGAGCATGGCTCGAGGTCAGCCCCCAACAGTCGCCTGAGCGCGTCTTCTGCATGCTGTGCAGGTAGTTGATGCGCGAATGATTGCAGTTTTGTTGCCAATAATCGGCGTAGCGATCCTTGAGCCCGCGCGGGTCGAGCCCGCAGAACGAGTAATGGGCAAAGAACAGCGGACCGCCATGGTCCGGGCCGAGAGGCAACGTTATCCCGTTATAGTCCCGCCCGTTGACGAAAGCGCCATTGGCGGCAAAGCCTTCGTGGTAGATGTGGGGTTCGATGCCGAAATCAGGGGAGGCGGCGGCGAGAACATAGGTGATTAGCGCTTCGTTCCAGCCGCGGATCGGCAGGTTGCGCGCCCAGCCATGTTTCGGGCTGTGATGCCAGTAGAGCACATTTGTTCCGGGCTTGACGTGCCCGCTCCAATCGACCGTGCGCCAGAGTCGGTCAATCCGCGCGCTGATGCCGGCATCGGCAGAGCGAACCGATGCCAAATATTGCCGAACGCATATGAGCCCCTGAAACAGCAGAGACGTTTCAACGAGATCACCGCCATCGTCCAGACGGGAGAAAGGGACCGTGGAGCCGTCCCGTCCGTTGATAAAATGCGGATAAACACCCTGGTATCGTGTCGCGCATTCGAGGGTCGACAACATTGCGCCAATGCGGGCGATCGCATCGTTGCGTGTGATCCAGCCGCGTTCCATGGCGACGATGATCGCCATGAATGCGAAACCGGAGCCGCCGACTGAAACGAGGTCATTTTTGGGATCGGCTGTCCGGCCAGACCTGTCGCGGGCAAGGCCGCTGTACGGATGGGCACCTTCCCAGAAATAGCGGAAGGTTGCACGCTGCACCCAATCGAGGAGGGTTTCGTCACTGTCGTCGGCATGAAACCCGCTGGGCTGGTCAAGTCGAAGGTCCATCAGGTGCAGCGAGATCCTTGCCAAGGGCATTATGCCGCTGCATATGCCGGGTTGCATCGGGCGGACGTCTCGAATCTATATTACGCTTGGTACCGCGTGAGAAGATGTACCAGCGAAAACCAGGAAGCAGCAGGACCGTTTTGTTTTTGACCCGCTTCCGCAATCTGCATTGCCAGTGGCCGGGGTGGACAAGCTGTTCCCGGTCCATCGCATCTATTGTGTGGGGCGCAATTATGCCGACCACGCCATCGAAATGGGACACGATCCCAACCGCGAGCCGCCATTCTTTTTCCAGAAGAACCCCGATAGCCTGCTGACGGAAGGGCATGATTTTCCTTACCCGAGCGCAACGAAGGATGTCCATTTCGAAATGGAGCTGGTCGTGGCGCTGGCAAAGGGCGGTTCTGACATCAGCACCGATTATGCACTCGACCATGTGTACGGTTATGCTGTCGGCCTCGATATGACTAGGCGCGACTTGCAGGGGGAGGCGAAGAAGCTCGGTCGCCCATGGGAAGTTGGCAAGGCATTCGAAGCGTCAGCACCCTGCTCCGCGATTGTGCCAGCGGCCGCGATTGGCCATCCGGCGAGCGGAGCCATATGGCTCAAGATCAACGGAACCGAACGCCAGCGTGGAGGATCTCAGTCAAATGATCTGGAAGGGTTCCGGAGACGATTTCCTACCTATCCACGCTGTTCACGCTACAACCCGGAGACCTCATCTTCACTGGCACGCCAGCGGGCGTTGGCGCGGTCCAGCGCGGCGATGAAATGCATGGTGGTGTCGACGGAATCGGCGAAATTCAGCTACGCGTGGTTTGAGGCGGATTGCAATCCGATACAATTTTGCCGACGAAGCCAACTTGTTTTCGGCTGAAACGGATTAACCTGGCAAAATAAAACTTTTGATGCGGACGTTCGCGTTTTGGCAGGATTTCCACGCGATCGCCGCGCCTTAGGCAATTCTGCGTCGGCTAAGCGAAATCACCTCGCATATCTGTGAAGAATTGCAGTGTTGTGTTTGAAAATAAATGGAGTATTTGAGATTCAATCATTCCCGTTTCGTATCTCAGAGCGCTCATTTCGATGGAACACCGTATTCTCTTTGGCTCCTATCCCATCCCGCGTTTTGGCGGGATTGCCAGCCACAATTTTGTGGTCTGGACGGACAAGAGCGGGCGTCCGCTGTTTGAAATCAACGGCGGGGCCGCAAACGCGGATGGGAGTTTCAACTATTGCGCGATCGGCGGGCCGCTGACTGCCGTCGTTACCGACTATGCCAAGCGCGATCTCGTCTACTTTCCCGAATTTTACGTACGCCCGACTTCGCGCACCACGCTGCTGATCGAGGGCAACCACGCGACGATCGCCGCGCGCTGGCGCGCCGCCATGGGCGTTGCCGAACGGATACGCCAATCGGAACTGCGCTACTCTTTCCTTACCCAGAACAGTAATTCAGTCGCAACGGCCGTAACGAAGGGGATGGGCCTTATGCCACCGCGCCAGGCCATTGGCCGTGTGCGGGCGCCGGGGAGTCATCGGCAATTGTCGCTTGACCCGGCGTGAGCCGAGATTGATCTCCCAATAAGACTGTAATAACAGATCGGATATAGTTCGCCGGGCCCCGCCGGGCGAAAGATCAGCTTGTCGTTACACTCGGCTCAATCCCGCCATTATTTCAAGGCTAATGCGCCATCCTTGAAACGGTGAAATTCGCTTCCCTCAGATCCATTCTGATTTCGGAATAATCCATGACGACGGCTGTCGCAGACCACGAAAAACAAATACAGAGGCTAGAGGCCCGCGCGCAATCCCGCCTCCCGTGGTGGGGCAAGAAGGCGAAATCGGCATTCTTCGCTGCTATCGGCATTGCCGTTGCCGCGGTGAGCCTGCTCGTTCTCGCTCACCTTTCAAGCGAAATTTCGCTGCATGACGTGAAGCGATCTCTGCACGCCATTCCAAACAGCACCCTGCTGATTGCGTTGCTCTTTACGATCATCAGCTTTGCGGCCGTCGCGCTATATGATGTGGTTGCGGTGGAAACGATCGCGCCCAAACGCGTACCCTATCACATTTCCGCCATGGCGGGCGGTGCCGGCTACGCCATCTCCAATGCATTGGGCTTCTCGCTTTTGACGGGCGGTGCGCTTCGTTACCGGGTCTACGCCGCTGAAGGCATCGATATTGCTGATATTGGCCGCATTATCGGCACCTCATGGCTGGCAATCTGGTTCGCCTTTACGATCCTTATTGCGGTTGCCCTCGTTATCGATCCTACACGCATTCCCTGGGTAGTTTCCTTCGGCCCCTTGTTTGACCAGGTGATTGGCGCGGCCATTCTCGCTGCCGTCGCGGTGCTTCTCTATTGGTTGTCGCGCCGCGCGCGCACGCTGAAGATCGGCCGCATGTCGGTACGCCTGCCGTCCTCGCAGGGCGCGCTCCTGCAGATCCTGGCCGGACTTGTCGATGTCGCGGCAGCCGCAGCAACGCTCTATGTCCTGTTGCCAGCAGGATCGGTCGGCAGCATTCCCGCATTTGCACTGGTCTACGTCGTCGCGGTCGCCCTCGGCATCGTCAGCCATGCGCCCGGCGGAATCGGCGCCTTTGAAGCAACGATCGTCGCGGGCCTTGGCCTCGGGCAGAACCCGGATGCGATCGCCGCACTTGTTGCCTATCGGGTCATCTATACCCTCATCCCGTTCCTTGTCGCCATCGCCGGCTTCGTCGTCTCCGAGATATTGCGCAAACGGCATCTCCTTGCCGCACCGACGATGCTGGCCGCGCGCATGTTCGAGCCGCTCATTCCGCCGCTTTCCGCAGGCATCGCCTTTCTCGGCGGCATTGTTCTTCTGATTTCGGCGGTCGTTCCAGGAATGCATTATCGCCTTGAGATGCTTGCCGAAATCCTGCCGATGCCGTTTCTCGAAATGTCGCATCTCGGCGCAAGTTTCGTCGGCCTCGCGCTCCTTATCGTTGCGCGAGGACTAGCCCGGCGGCTCTGGCGCGCATGGTTCCTCGCACTTGTTCTTTTCAGCCTCGGCGCGATCTTTGCCTTGGCGAAGAGTCTTGCCTGGGAAGAGGCCCTGATACTGACGTTGATGGCGGGAACGCTGCTCTTGTTCCGCGATTCCTTCTATCGCAAACCGCTCAATGAAAGATTCACGCTGACCTGGGGCTGGCTCGCCAGCATCGGTACGACGGCCTTTGCCGTGATCTGGCTCGGATTTTTCGCCTATCACCACGTCGAATATGCCAATGAACTCTGGTGGGAGTTTGCGTGGGACGCCCAGGCTTCGCGCTTCTTGCGGGCAAGCGTATTGCTGCTAACCTTCCTTGCCGCCGTAACGATCAATACTGTCATCAATGGCGTCGGCCGCAGCAAGCTGAAGGCCCAGCCTATTCCCGAGCAAGTGCCCGATCTCGTGGCCGCGTCGCCGCGAGCCTCGGATGCACTCGCCCTTCTCGGTGACAAACGTTTCCTGATGGATCCGCAGGGACGGGGCTTCGTCATGTATGCTCGTTCCGGCGGCAGCCTCGTATCCATGGGCGAGCCTGTCGGCAGCGATGGTGTGGTGATGTCGGACCTCGCCTGGGCGTTCCGCGGCCTCGCGGATAGAACCGGGTCGCGCACGGTGTTCTATGGTGTGGGGCCGGAAAGGCTGCCGTTGTTCCTCGACATGGGCCTTACGGCCTTGAAGCTTGGCGAAGTCGCGCGCGTCGATCTCAGCGATTTCTCGCTCGAGGGCTCGAAGCGTCAACCGCTGCGCTACGCCGCGCGTCGTCTCGAGAAGGAGGGGGTGACCTTCGAGGTCATTTCGAAGGAAGCAACGCAGGACATCATGGATGAACTCCGCGAGGTTTCGGACGCCTGGCTCGAGATGAAATCGGGTTCCGAGAAGCGGTTTTCTCTCGGATCATTCGAAAATGCCTATCTCGCCAATTTCGATATCGCGGTCCTGCGCAAGGAGGGCAAGATCGTTGCCTTTGCAAATATGTGGCGTGGTGCGGATAAGCAGGAAATCGCCGTCGACCTGATGCGCCACGTCCCGGATGCCTCAAGCGTCGTCATGGACGGACTGTTCGCGAATCTCTTGATGGCGGCAAAGACGGAAGGTTATCATTGGTTCAACCTCGGCGCGGCGCCGCTGTCGGGGCTCTCCGACAGCCATCTGGCATCGCGGTGGAACCGGATCGGCTCCTTCATTTATCGACGCGGCGCAGAATTTTATCGATTTGACGGCCTTCGTGCTTTCAAGGATAAGTTTGGCCCGAAATGGACACCCTACTACCTGATTTGCCCACCGGGCCTCGCAACGCCCCGTTCGCTTATTGATGCAACGAATCTGGTGAGCGGCAGCCCCTTTGAGGTCTTCAAACGATGAAATTCCTGCGCAGGCCCTACCTGCTCGTCATTTTGGCGCTCCTGATCGTGAGCGTTGTGCTTTCCGCTGCCCTTCACTATGCGCCTCAGTTTGGTTTCGGTGCCGGGAGCAAGCGCATCCTCGTTTCATCCGAACGGCTCAGCCACGTGCCGTTGCTGCAGCCGAGTGGCAAGCCATCGGGCCTCGCCATCGTCGTTTCGCAAAAGGGTGGCCTTGCCGCGGACGACGAAGCGTTGAGCAAGCTTTTGCTCGACAGGAACTTTCTGGTCTTGACCGTCGATCTTGAAAAATGGCGCAAGGAACTCGACCAGGACACTGGCGACTGCACCTATTTCGTGTCCGATCTTGAAGGCGTCGCCAAGGAGGCGCAGCGCATGATCTCGGTCGACACCTACATGCACCCCGTCGTGATCGGCATAGGCGAGGGCGGGGTAATGGCCTATGCTTCCGTTGCAGATGCGCCGGCGGCAACCTTGGCTGGTGCGGTCGTCATTGATCCATCAATCGGTCTCAAGACCAAGCTCCCGTCGTGCGAGGGCGCGGACTATGACGCGGTGGCGGGTGAGGGCTTCAGTTACTCCTATGATGCCGATCTGCCGAATCCCGGAACGATCGTACGCGAAAAGGCGGATGCGGAAGCCAAGGGCCCGCCCAGCGCTGGATATTTCCTTGCCCAGGAGAAGCTTGGTGCAACCAAGCCGGATCGACTTCAGATTGCTGCCGATGCAGCGGTTGAGATCGCAAGAGAAGACGCCTCCGCCGCATCGCTACCCATCGTCGATGTGCCGGCCGCGACCGGCGATCCCAAATATCTTGCCGTGTTCTTTTCCGGCGATGGCGGTTGGCGCGATATCGACAAATCGGTCGGCGACATCATCGCCAAGGAAGGCGTCCATGTCGTTGGTGTTGACTCGCTTCGCTATTTCTGGACGCTGCGCAACCCCGAGGATATCGCCAAGGACATCAGCCGGATCGTTGCGAAAGCGGATCCATCCGGAAAGTTGCCGGTCGTTCTTCTCGGCTATTCGTTTGGCGCCAACACAATCCCATTCTCGTGGCCATACATACCGCAGCAATTGCAGGAACGAATCAGAATGGTCGGCTTGATCGGTACGGAAGAGACGACGCCATTTCAGGTTTCCGTCGGCGCGTGGCTTGGACTTGGGGGCGACAATGAGGTTGCGCCGGCTGTCGCCAAGCTGCCGCTCGAAAAGGTGCTGTGTGTCTATGGTTCCGAAGAGGACGATACGGCCTGCAAAAACCCATCACTTGCTGCCGCTGAGAAAATCGAACTGCAGGGCGACCATCACTACGATGAGAAATATGACATGCTGGCCGCAAAGCTCATGCAGGCAATAGCCTCCCGTCAGCCGAAATAACGCTGCACTTCCGTGCTTACGCCTGAGCCGCAGGATGGGCTTCTTGGTGGCGAGGTTGCTTTGCGGTGTCAGCATATTTCTGGGCAATGACGGCGCATACCATTAATTGAATCTGGTGAAAGAGCATCAATGGTAGCACGATGCTGCCAATGCTCTGACCGGCAAAGATCACCGTCGCGATCGGCAGGCCGCTCGCAAGGCTCTTTTTTGAGCCGCAGAACGTGATCGCAATCTCGTCCTCGCGTGAAAAACCCGCCCAGCGGCTGCCGAACATTGTAGTGGCAAGCACTATGGCAAGGATTGCAATGTCGAGGAGGATCACAACCGCAAGGTCGCGAATGGTGATGGTACGCCAAAGGCCTTCGGTGACCGACTCGCTGAAGGCAAGGTAGACGACCATCAGGATCGAACCGCGATCGAAAGGCATCAGAAGTTTGCGTTTACCGCGAATGAAACTGCCAATGAACGGCTGGAGAATTTGCCCAAGAACGAAGGGGGCGAGAAGTTGCAGAAGTATGGACTGCAACGCATCAAGGGAAAATCCAACGTTTCCGCCCGCCGAAAGCAGCAGTCCGATGAGAAACGGCGTGAGGAACATGCCGAAAATGTTCGAGGCAGAAGCTGAACAGATCGCGGCAGGCACGTTGCCGCCGGCGATCGAGGTGAATGCGATCGATGATTGCACCGTCGAGGGCAAAACGCAGAGGAAAAGGATTCCGGTATAAAGGGCTGGCGGCAGAATGTTCGGTACCAGAAACCCCGTGGATAGACCGAGGAGCGGAAACAGCAAGAAGGTCGCCGCGAGAATCGTCAGGTGCAATTTCCAGTGCAGGAAACCCGCAACGACGACATCACGCGACAGACGGGCGCCATGCAGGAAGAACAGGATGCCAATAGCGACCTTGGTCGCCATGCCGAAATAGTCCGCCGCGACCCCGCTTACCGGAAAGAGCGAGGCCAGGATCACGGCCCCGACCAACATCAGGGTGAAATTATCAGGCAAAAAGCGGCGCATTACGACTTCCAGATGTAAATACAATGGTTTCGTCTATCACAGGCTGCGCCGTCCTGAAACGGAGCAGGACAATCACATTTGCAGGTGGTGAAAGATACAGAAAATATGAGCCAACCGCTCACATAAATGTCACTGGTTTAACTTGACAAGCTTTATCATAATTGCCTAACCAACGGATGAAGCATCAGCTCGGTCCTGACGCTATTTGATAGGGGGTAGTTTCCATGAAGATATCATTTCCGCAATTTGCTGGCGCGCTCGTCGTGGCGTCAGGCGTTGCAAGTGCGACCATGATGGCAACGGCAGGAGCTGCTGATGGCATCACTGTTTACAACGCCCAACATGAGAGCCTGACGCAGGCATGGGCGGACGGATTTACCAAGGAAACCGGCATCAAGGTCACGATCCGTAACGGCAAGGACATGGAGTTCGCCAATCAGATCGTCCAGGAAGGTGCAGCTTCCCCAGCGGACGTTTTCCTGACCGAGAACTCGCCAGCCATGGCGCTGGTCGACAACGCAAGTCTATTTGCGCCGTTAAATGCGGATATCCTCGCCCAGGTGCCCGAAAACTATCGGCCGGCCAATGGGCAATGGATCGGCATCGCTGCCCGTTCAACCGTTTTTGCCTACGACAAGAACAAGCTGAGCGAGGACAAGCTGCCGAAATCGCTGGTCGATCTCGAGGATGAGAGCTGGAAGGGCCGCTGGGGTGCAGCGCCTGCGGGCGCCGACTTCCAGGCCATCGTCAGCGCCTTGCTCGAACTCAAGGGCGAAAAAGTAACAGCCGATTGGCTCAAGGCCATGAAGGAAAACGCCAAGCCGTTCAAGGGCAACAGCATTGCCATGAAGGGTGTCAACACCGGTGAAGTCGACGGTGCCGTGATCTATCACTACTACTATTACGGCGATCAGGCGAAGACCGGCGAAAACAGCAAGAACGTTGCTCTGCACTACTTCAAGAACGAAGATCCAGGTGCATTCGTCAGCATTTCCGGTGGTGGCGTGCTTGCCTCGAGCAAGAAGAAGGATCAGGCGCAAGCCTTTCTGAAATGGGTAACCGGCAAGGGCGGCCAGGCAGTGCTTCGCGATGGCAATTCCTTCGAGTATGCCGTCGGTGAGGGGGAGGCGTCGAATCCCGCTCTGGTACCGCTGGCCGACCTGAAGGCACCCAAGGTTGAACCTTCGAAGCTCAACAGCAAGAAGGTGACGGATTTGATGACTGCGGCTGGCTTGCTCTAGGCGGCCGTCGCGTTCATAAGGCACGTCGCAGCACTCCGGCATCAATGTCGGGGTGCTGCTAGTTCCGTGCAGAACCCAGAAACGGGCCTCCTGCACCAAAACGAGGAAAGCAATTTCTCCATTGCCGCCAAGCCAGTCAAACCAGCCAGGCGAGTTATTGCTGCAAGCTCCGTTTCCCCTAGGCCGTCGCCGCGGGCTACCACGCATGTCGGTGTTTGCCGCCGCGGCGATCGTTTCGGCGTTCTCGCTGCTACCCGTCGGTTTTGTTATCTGGATTACCATTCAGACCGGTTGGGTAACGGCGTCGGCCCTGATCTTTCGCCCACGTGTCGGCGAATTACTGATCAATACGGTTCTCCTGCTCGTATTCACGATTCCAATTTCGATCTTGCTGTCGGTCTCCCTCGCATGGCTCACGGAGCGCACGAACCTTCCCGGCGCACGTTTCTGGTCGTGGCTTGCGGTTGCGCCGCTCGCCGTTCCCGCCTTCGTTCACAGCTATGCCTGGGTTAGTCTGGTGCCGGGGCTGCAAGGGCTGTTCGGCGGCGTTCTCGTTTCGGTTCTCGCATATTTTCCGTTTCTCTACCTTCCGATTTCCGCGCAGATCAGGCGACTCGATCCGGCAATCGAGGATGCCGCGGCTTCGCTCGGCAACGGCCCATGGCGAATATTCGTCTTTGCCGTATTGCCGCAACTGCGCCTGGCGATCTGCGGCGGTTCTCTTCTGATCGGCCTGCATCTACTCGCTGAGTACGGTCTCTACGTGATGATCCGGTTCGACACATTTACGACGGCGATCGTCGACCAGTTCCAATCAGCTTACAACGGTCCTGCAGCAAATATGCTTGCCGGCGTTCTGGTGGCTTGCTGCTTCGGTTTACTCGGTCTTGAAGCCGCGGCCCGTGGCAACGAACGTTATGCGCGCGTCGGCTCCGGCGCGGCGCGCGTCCCGGTCAAACGGGCGCTTGGCTGGATGGTGGTGCCGGGGCTGGTCCTTTGCGCATTGACCGCGGCACTCGCGATCGGCGTTCCCTTCATGACACTCGGCCGCTGGCTCATCCTTGGCGGGGCCAGTGTTTGGCGCATTGACCTCATTGGCAACGCTCTGGGGCAAACCATCTTGTTCGCGCTCGCCGGAGCGGCTTTGACGACAGTGTTGACCTTCCCGATGGCGTGGCTATCCGTCCGCGCGCCCGGCCGGGCCCAACGTATCATGGAGGCATGCCACTATTACGTAGGATCGCTTCCAGGCGTGGTCGTGGCGCTGGCGCTCGTGACCATTACCGTGCGCTTCGCTCTGCCGCTGTACCAGACGGTCGCAACCCTGCTGCTCGCCTATGCTCTTCTGTTCCTGCCGCGATCCCTCGTAGGGTTGCGCGCCAGCATTGCGCAAGTTCCCGTCGAGCTTGAACAGGCGGCGATGGCGCTTGGCCGTACGCCGTTCAACGCCGTAGCGCAGATCACCATGCGGCTCGCGGCGCCTGGCTTTGCCGCCAGCATGGCGCTTGTTGCACTAGGCATTACCAACGAGCTTACCGCCACGCTGATGCTCTCGCCCAACGGCACGCGCACGCTCGCGACGCAATTCTGGTCGCTGACGAGTGAGATTGACTACGTGGCGGCTGCACCCTACGCACTGTTGATGGTTCTCTTTTCCCTGCCCATGACATTGCTGCTCTACATCCAATCGAAGCGAATGGCCGGACGATGACCTTCCTTTCAGTAAGAACCGTCACCAAACGCTATGGACGGGTTACCGCCCTCGACGCCGTCAGCATCGATGTCGCCGCCGGAAGTCGCACCGCGATCGTCGGCCCGTCCGGTTCGGGCAAAACCACGCTCTTGCGCCTCATTGCCGGGTTTGAAGTGCCAGACGCGGGCCGGATCGAATTGGACGGTGAACTTCTGGCGGAGGGCCGGGCAGCCATTCCTCCACACCGGCGGAGCATTGGCATTGTCGCGCAGGACGGGGCACTCTTTCCTCACCTCACCGTGGCAGACAATATTGGTTTCGGCCTGGATCGAAAGGCGCCGTACCGAGATCAGCGCATCCTGGCACTGATGGACATGGTGGAACTGGCGCGGCCGATGCGCGACAGGCGGCCTCATCAGCTCTCCGGCGGTCAGCAGCAGCGGGTTGCCCTGGCGCGTGCTTTGGCAAGGCAGCCGAAGTTGATGCTGCTTGATGAACCATTCTCGGCGCTTGACACGGGGCTGCGGGAGGCGATCCGTATCTCCGTTGCCGAATTGTTGCGGGTCGAGAAGATAACGGCCATGCTGGTCACGCATGATCAGGCCGAGGCACTGTCATTTGCCGACCAGGTTGCCATTCTACGCGACGGACGGCTGCTTCAGTCCGGTCCGCCGCGCGACCTTTACATGAGGCCCTCCGATCCCGGCATCGCCGCCTTTTTTGGGGATGCAATCATCCTGCCAGCCGAGATCGAGGACGGGTGGGCGAGCTGCGCTCTTGGGCATGTGGAGGTATTGACCCCCTATCGCGGCAAGGCGCAGATCATGCTGCGGCCTGAGCAGGTGGTCTTGTCCTTGCCGAGCGGCGTGCATAACGGTGTGCAGGCTTGCCATGGAATGATCACGCGGATTGATTTCAACGGACCGTCAAGCTTGATTTCGCTGTCGCTTGCCGGCATCGATGGCGAGGTGCGCGCAGCGCCGCTCCTGATCAAGAGCGCGCGCATGGACTTGCCGCCGGTTGGCAGCCGTGTTCAGATCAGCCTGATCGGTCAGGCCCACGTCTTCGCCTGATCCTTGGGCGGGGAAACGAACAAATGGACGGGCACTTTATCTGGCTGAACGAACCTGAAGTTCATCGCGGCGATGCCGCCGACCTGCACGTTACGACGGGCGCGAAAACCGACTTCTGGCAGGAAACGTTTTATGGTTTCGCGCGCGACAACGGTCATGCCTATCTCACGCTGGTAGAGGGCGATTTTACGGCTCACGTCCGCTTTAAAGGCGACTACCGGGAACTCTACGATCAAGCCGGGCTGATGTTAAGGATCGACGCCCGGGCGTGGATCAAGACCGGCATCGAATATACGGACGGGCTGATGCATTTCAGCGTCGTGGTCACGAACGGCTCATCCGACTGGTCGGTCATTCCGTTGCCTGATGCGGATCGTGACGATGAGGTCGCCGTGCGATTGACCCGCCACGCAAGCGCGGTCCGCGTTCAGTTTTCTGTCAATGATGCGCCTTGGCAATTGGCACGCCTTGCGCCATTTCCGGGCACCGACGCTTCAGTCGGAATGATGGCCTGCTCGCCGGAAAGGGCAGGGTTCTCGGCAAACTTTCGCGGGTTCAGTCTCGGTCCTGCCATCGACCGCAAGCTGCACGACTAGCTCAGGCTCTAGCCCTTGAATAATTCCGGGCGTTTGTTGCGAAGGTGCAGAAGCATTTTGCCCATCTGCGAAATATGCGCTTCCATCGTTCTGGCCGCACGATCGGCATCCTTTTCGGCGATCGCCGCGATGATCGCTTCGTGTTCGACAAGTGTATCCGCCATGCGCGCCTCGTAATGGAGGAGGAGGCGCCGCACCCGGTCGATCTGGCTCCTTTCGCGCGATGCGATCTCGCGCAGTCCCACCAATCCGGCGGCATCGCTGATCATGTCATGCAGCGCCTCATCGAGTTCGTAGAACTGTTCGAAATCCCTGCGTGTAGCGGCTTCCCGCTGTCGCTCCAGGTTTCGCCGCATCTGTTCGAGGGCATCCGGCGTCAGTTGTTCCGTGGCTCGGCGGATGGCGGCCGTTTCGAGAGCGACCCGGACGAATTGCGCCGTCTCGATCTTCTCCAGCCACAACCGCGCGACAAACGTACCCGTTTGCGGATAAATCTCGACCAATCCCTCATCGGCTAGCCGGTTTATCGCATCGCTGACGGGAGTCCGTGAAACGCCAAGCTGCGCGGCGATCACTTCCTTGCGAATGGCTTCACCTGGGGCGAGCTGGGATGAAATAATCGCCTGACGCAGTATAGTGTAGACTTGGTCCTTGCGCGTGACCGCGACGACCTTCTGTTCCTTGAAATCCCTTCTCGCAGAACGGATCTGCACGGTCGAGTTCTCTCCGAATGCTTGCCAAACCTGTGGTTGCAGCAATTGACTCCCGCGCCAACATCTAACATGTTACATACCAACGGGGAAGAATGTTTTGGGAGGAGCATTTGGATAATCAGTCCCCTATTGTGTCGTTGCGCGGGATCAGCAAATCCTTTGCGCACGTCATTGCCTTGCGCCGTATCGACCTCGATATCTACTCGGGCGAGATCCACGCAATCATGGGCGAGAACGGGGCGGGAAAGTCGACTCTGGTCAAGATTCTGAGTGGCGTACATCGCCGCAGCGGTGGACATATGGAAGTTCGCGGCGAGGCCGTTGATTTCGCTACCCCCAAGGAGGCCGAGCGCAACGGGATCGCCATCATCCATCAGGAATTGAATCTCATTCCATCCCTGAGCGTCTCGGAAAATATCTTCCTCGGACGCGAGCCGCTCCGAGCGGGTCTTTTCATCGACTACGCGGAAATTGAAAGACGCAGCGCTGAAATACTTACCCGGTTCGGCATCGATATCGATCCACGCGCCGATGTCGAGAACCTGCGTGTTGGCGAGCAGCAGCTCGTTGAAATTGCGAGGGCGCTTTCGCTGAATGCGGACGTCCTCGTGCTTGACGAGCCGACATCCGCACTGTCCGAGGCTGAAGCCCAACGGCTCGCAACCTTCGTGCGGGATCTGGCGCGCCAAGGCGTTGCAATCGTCTACATTTCGCACCGGATGAGCGAAGTGTTCGCTCTTGCCGACAAGATTACCGTTTTGCGCGACGGCAATTTTATCGCGACGCGCCGCTCAGGAGAGATCAGCGAACGCGACGTCATCCGAATGATGGTTGGGCGGGACGTGAAGAAGCAGGAAGTGGCGCCTTCGGTGTCGGAGAGCCCGATCGTCCTTTCAGTGCGCAATCTCAGTCTTGAACGACCCAATTCGCGCGGCCGGATTCACAGTGTTGTCAATGACGTAAGCTTCGATCTTCATGCAGGTGAAATTCTCGGCATCGGCGGACTTCTGGGCTCGGGCCGGACGGAAGTCTTGGAGCTCATCTTTGGCGCGGCCATCGGCAAGCGCACGGGATGCGTCGAGCGCGCCGGCATCAACCAGGCGGCGCAGTCGCTCACACCGCGCCGTTCCGTCAGTAAAGGGATTGCGTTCCTTACTGAGGACCGCAAGGGGACCGGACTTCTGATGCATGCCGACATCCGTTCCAATGCCGTGCTGCCATCGCTGCCATGGCTTGCGCCGCTCGGCTGGATCAGCAAGACGCGTGAAGATACGGTTGCCGGTCGCATCATCACTGCCATGCGCGTCCGGTGCGAGGGAACTGATCAGGGGATCGATGAACTCAGTGGCGGAAACCAGCAGAAGGTGGTTCTCGGCAAATGGCTGGAGACGAGACCGCGTGTCGTCCTGCTCGACGAGCCGACGCGCGGCATCGATGTCGGCGCAAAGGAGGAGATTTACGATCTTCTCAAAAGGCTTGCAGGATCGGGCGTCGCGATCGTGATGGTCAGCTCGGAACTTCCGGAATTGCTTTCGCTTTCGAACCGCATTCTTGTCATGTGCGAAGGAAGGGCGGCAGGCATTATTGAGGCGCATGATTTTTCTGAAGAGCGTGTCATGGAGTTGGCAACGCCATTAGGCAATGCCCTCACCGGAGCAGCTGCATGACCGATCCAGGCGAGCGCGCAATGTCATCATCGAATACTATGGAGTGGCTGAAGGGCGTCGTTAAGGCCACAAAGCTCTACTGGGGCTTGGCGCTGCTGTTTGCGGTAGGCGTGCTCTCTTCGCCGGTCTCCTCCAAGGGGCACAATATATTCCTGTCGTTTGGCAACTTATCGGATGTCTTCCGTCAAATCTCCGTCACTGGCATCACCGCCGTCGGTATGACACTGGTCATTCTCATTGCCGGGATTGATCTGTCGGTGGGCTCGGTCCTGGCATTGGGCTCTGTGGTCTGTGCAATGCTCCTTACCAATGAGGGTTGGTCATCCGCCTATCTGCTCGGAGTTCCGGCCGTATTTCTTCTTGCCTTCTTCGTCGTCCTTGGCACCATGTCCTTTGCCCTGAGGGTTCAACGGCGCGCGGTACACGCGGAAGCCGCACCCGGCATGTCAAAGGTTGCACTGGTCGTGGCGTTGGTCGCAGCTCTTCTCATCGCATTGCGGGTTGCTTCGAATTCCGGCAGCAAGGCAGGCGTTCTGCTTGTCCTTCTTGTCGTTCCCGCGGTCGGCCTCATGCTCGGAGCGATCAACGGTGTTGTCATCGTGGGCGGCAGGCTGCAGCCGTTCATCGTCACGCTCGCAATGATGGTGGCGGGTCTCGGCGTTGCCCGATTGACTGCGGGGCAAAACACGGCGGTCTGGCCGGTCTATACTGGCAGCAATGCCACTGAGGATTTCGAGGCGTTGCGCTCGCTCATCTTCGGGATCATCCCGGTTCCAGGCGTCATCTTTGCCGGCATCATCGTTCTTTTCTGGATCATCCTGAAGTTCACGAAGTTCGGCCGCTACATTTATGCGATCGGTGGCAACGAGGAAGCCGCACGGCTCGCCGGCGTTCCCGTCTGGCGCGTCAAGATCACCGTCTATGCGATATCGGGCTATCTCGCGGCTCTCGCCGGCATTCTTTACGTGGCGCAATATCGTCAGGGGAAACCCGATGCCGGCATGGGCCTTGAACTTGATGCAATTGCCGCCGTTGTCATCGGCGGAACGAGCCTCATGGGCGGTCGAGGGTCGATGATCGGCACGCTGGTCGGCGTGCTTATATTCGGCTTTCTCAGCAATATCCTACAGCTCAACAACATCGACAGCAATACCCAGCTTGTCTTGAAGGGCATCATCATTATCGTGGCGGTCCTACTTCAGGAACGCCGCTCAAGTGGTTGGATGTTCTTCCTTTCCCAGCTCAAGGTGCGCAACGCACCCGACAGATCCGTGACCAGTCAGCAGACGGAAACACATCGGCACGGCGAATAACGCGCATAACCACAGCAAAAGGGAGAGAGATAATGAGCATAACCCGCAGACAGTTTGCCACATGGGCACTTGCGACGGCCCTGATCGCACCTGTCGCCTTCAACATGTCCTCAGCGCAAGCCAAGGACAAATACACGATCGGCTTCAGCCAGGTGACGACCGTCGAACCCTGGCGCGTTCAGTTCAACAAGGATCTCGAAGCGGAGGCCAAGAAGCACGCCAATGTCGAGCTGCTGGTTGCCGACGGCCAGGACAAGACTGAAAAGCAGGTGGCCGATGTCGAGAACTTCATTCGGCAGGAGGTGGATGCGATCCTGATTTCCCCCAAGGAATCGGCAGGCCTGACCGGCGTCGTCGAGAAGGCAATGGATGCCGGTATCCCGGTCATCGTACTCGACCGAAACGTTGATACCGAAAAATACACCCAATGGATCGGCGGCGACAATGTGGTGATCGGCGAAGCGGCCGGCAAATATGCCGTCGAGCGTCTCGGCGGGAAGGGCAAGGCAAAGGGAACTGTGGTTGAAGTCTGGGGCGGGCTCGGGACTCAGGCGAGCCATGATCGCAGCAATGGCTTCCACAAGTATACGGACGCTGAACCGGGCATCAAGTATCTGCTCGACAAGCAGTCGGGCGACTGGAAGCAAGATCAGGCCTACAACATCATGGCGACCGCACTGCGCAACCATGAAGACATTACAATGGTCTATGGCCATAACGACCCCATGGCCTATGGCGCCTACCTTGCCGCGAAGGACGCTGGCCGTGAGAAGGATATCCTCTTTCTCGGCGTTGACGGACTTCCCAATGAAGGCGTCCAGTGGGTCAACAAGGGTGAACTCGCCGCAACGTTCCTCTACCCAACGCCAGGCGCCGAGGGGCTGCGTCAAGCTTTGAAGGTGCTTGCGGGCGAAAAGGTCGAGAAAAAGATCGTTCTTGGCACGGAAACGATTACGAAGGAAAATGCGCCTGCAATCCTGAAGGCGAATGGGCTCTAAGCTTCCACAATGTCGAGCCGCACATTTTTGCGCGGCTCGATTTTCTCCGACATCTTATTGTTATTGCAAGCTTCTGCGCTATGATTTGGCGGTGGGGTGGCTCGCAGCGCCGCGACATAGAGCAATTGGATGGAGGTACCGACATGAAGCAGCACGCCTTTGCCGCCGCAATTGTGTTTGCCGTAAGCGCCGCGTCGATGAACGGTTCTTCCGCCGAACCATTGCAAACTATGGATGACGTCGGACAGGCCATAGCCGCATGTTGGAAGCCCGCTTCGGATTGGAAAGGCACGGTGACGCTGAGTTTCAGCTTCAAACGCGATGGAACCCTGATAGGCGCGCCCCAACCGACCAATATCGCTGTAGACGGCGACGAAAAGGCGCGTGAACAATTCGTCGGGTCAGCGATCGGCGCCATCGAATCCTGCATGCCGTTGACCTTCTCGTCGGGTCTTGCTGCCGGTATCGGCGGGCAAGTGTTCACCATGCCGTTCACTGCGCCAAAAAGCGGGCAGGATCAGCCGACCGTGGACACGCAGTAAAGGGTCTAAACGACCACGGCGCAAACGGCGGCAAAGTGGATGCTCGCCGCAGTGAGGACGAAGGTGTGCCATATCGCGTTATGGAAGGGCAAGCGTTCGAAAACATGGAATATGACGCCGCAGGAGTAGACGATTCCTCCCGCAAGGATCAGCCACAGCGCAGAGGCTGATAACGCGCCCTCAAGTTGGCGATAGGCGGCAACACCACTCCATCCAAGGGCGAGATACAGCCCTATTGCGAGCCGGTCGAACCGTCCCGGCATCAGGAGTTTCAGGACGACGCCGGCAATGGCAGTGGCCCAGACACTGGCGAGAAGCCACCACGTGCCGGATTTGGCCATGAACGGGGTATAGGTTCCGGCAATCAGCAGATAAATGGCCGAATGGTCGAAACGGCGCAGGAAATACTTGATCGAAGAGTCCGGCCAGATGTTGTACGTGGCCGAGAGCCCCATCGAAAGTACCAGTGTCCCAACATAGACGGCCGTTGCGGTCGACGTGCCTCGTGCCGGCTGACCGAGCACGATCGTCAGGAGAATGACCGATGCGACGATTGCGAGGGTCGTGCCAAGAACATGAACGACGCCATCCGCCCAAAGCTCCGCGACCGAATAACGTCGGAAGATCGTAACGGGTAGTGCTCGTAACTGCGATCTTGTCAAAAGAGTTCCTGAATCTCGGCGGTGCGCAAGCAGCGTATTTCATTCTGGGCTTTTAACAACCGAAAATCCACCGGCATCCTCTCGATGGCCAATCAGGAGAATCCCGATGCGCAATGCGGGAGAATGTGTAACAATGCTAGGTAATTACATTCGTAATGACATTCATTTTTACTTGAGAGGATTGCAGTATAGAAAAACCGGAGCGGACGCCGAGCGACCGCTCCGAGTTGGGGGTGGCCGTTGAATTTTCTGCGCAGATATAGTGATCGGGCGACATTTGCAGGAGTACCTGCGTTCCTGCGCCGCCTTGGCGTGATGGCGCCGGATGGCAAGGCGCTGAGCGGCGAAATTCGGCCGCATTCCCGTCCATTGCCGCTGCTTCCCTATGGACTTCTGCTCTTCCTCAGCGTCGCCGCGATCATTCTTGTCTTCATCATTGGCGTGGGCGAGAGCAGGGATAGGATGATCGTCGAGTCCAAGGTTCAGTTGCGCCAGAAGACCGCGCTCCTCGAGGCCTATGTCAGCAAAATCCTCGAAGCGAACGAGATGGTCTTGCGCAACATTTCCTCGGAAATCGATCCGATGTCCTGGAGGGACATCGTGGCGTCGCCAGCTGTGGCAACCATCCTGGCCGAGCAGAAGCAATTCCTGAAACACTCGGGCGTCATTGCCCTCGTCAACAGGGAGGGCTCACTCGTCGCCTACAGCGAAGGATTTCCCGCCAAGTCGTTCAGCGTGACGGACCGCGATTACTACCGCTACCTGCGCGACAATCCCTTGCGTGAGACCTTCATTGGCGAACCCCTCATCGGCAGGGTTCATGGAAAACTTTCTCTGACGATGAGCAAGGCCTTGCACCGGCAGGACGGGAAGTTCGATGGATTGATATTGATCACTATGCCGCTCGAATACTTTTCCAATCTGTTCAATGGTGCCGCTTCGCCTTCGGACGTTGCGCAACTCTTGCGAAACGATGGCAGAGTCGTCGTCAATGTTCCGTTCGCGCAAGACGGCAAAGAGGCTCCTGCCTGGTTCGCGTCCGCTGTGGAATCCAATCCCACTGCAGGGGTCGTTAGCGGCATTTCGCCGGGCGACGGGGCCGACCGGCTGGTGGCCTATAGAAAGGTGGAGGCCTTCCCGTTCTATGTGAGCTATGCCATCGACGAGGGAAAGTTGATGACCGGTTGGTGGCAATCGGTCTTCGTCTACGGCGCTGTGCTTGCAACCGCCCTTGCGGCATTCATGACGACCGCGTGGATGGCGCGCCGCAATTCGATTGCGCTGCTCTATTCGAATGAGTCACTCCGCGAGGTAAGCGAGCGTGTTCTTGTATCTCAGGATGAGGAGCGCCGCTCCATAGCGCGCGACCTGCACGATTCCACCGGCCAGCATCTGATCGGGGCGGCAATGGAGCTTGATAATGCCAGATCGCGCATCGCGGACGTTGATGACGAGACGTCGCGGGCATTGAATCGGGCGGCTGAACTCATCGTGCAAAGCAACGAGGAACTGCGCACCCTTTCCTATCTCCTGCACCCGCCGATGCTTGACGAGTCGGGCCTGCCCAATGCGCTCGAACTGCTCGTTGTCGGCTTCGAAGAGCGGAGCGGGCTCGAAATCGAGCTGCGCGTCGCGCCGGAAATCGGAACGAAACGGCCCCCGGCCGGGGTCGAACTGGCGATATTTCGTATCGTTCAGGAGGCACTCACGAACATCTACCGCCACTCCCACGCCCGCCACGCCACGATAAGGCTTGTGCGTCAGGGCAGCGATGCACATTCCACGCTGTCGCTGACTGTAAAGGATGACGGCATCGGCATTGAACGGAGAAATCGCAGGATAGTCGGCGTTGGGCTATCCGGAATGGAAGCGCGGCTAAGGCCCTTCAACGGCCTGCTCGATATCTCCACCAGCAAGAAGGGAACCACACTCTCGGTGCAAGTGCGCGGTTAAAAGGGGCGTTTAAGTTTGGCGTCGAACTGGCTGATCTAGCCTATGTTGACTGGTGGAATGCCCGTAAAATGCTGGAGAAGCAACGCCGCTTGGGGAATTACCAGACTCCCGTCAGCCCGGGGTCGACTATCGGTCGGGGCGCTTGACGCAGCGGAAACCGACGTGACTGGTCGAAGTGTCCTCAGGTTCGGCATGCCTTGCCGCTGGCCGGTAACGCCGGCAGTAGTTGGGTGCGCATAAATGCGATCCGCCTTTTAGAACCCGCCGCGGAATTCGGATCTGAGGCTGGTGGGGGTCGTAGCTCGCATCGACCGGGCCGCCACGGGGATTAAGCGGTATGCAGCACGCCTTTGCCGCTGGCTCCGGATGGCGGGTTGACCAGAAATCACCCGTCCACTCCCACACATTTCCGATCATGTCGTAAACGCCATAACCGTTTGGTGGAAATCTGTGGACGGGTGATGTCCGGTCGTCGCCTTGGGAGCGAAGGTTGTGATGGGGAAAGATGCCTTGCCACGTATTGGCCATTTGCCGGCCGCCCGGCGTAAGTTCGTCTCCCCATGTATATTCGGCCTCATCAAGTCCGCCACGGGCGGCGAGTTCCCATTCGGCCTCCGTCGGAAGGTCCTTGCCAGCCCAGTCTGCGTAGGCCTTGGCATCGTGCCAGGCAACGTGCACGACAGGGTGGTCGAGTTTGCCGCGCAAATCGCTGCGCCGTCCATACGGATGGCGCCAATCGGCCCCGAATTTGTAAGTCCACCACTGGGAAATGTCGGGGCTCGTGACGGGCCGCGTTGGCGGGTCGAACATTAGCGACCCCGGCTTCAACATGTGTGGCAAGGCACCCGGATAATCCTTTGGATCAGGTGCCTTTTCGGCAACGGTCACATGCCCGGTGGCTTTAACGAATTCGGTGAACTGGCGGTTGGTGACGGGCGTTGCATCGATCCAGAAGCCGTCAACCTCGACCGGATGAGTCGGGGCCTCCTCAGCATAGTGCTTGTCAGAACCCATCATGAAGGTTCTTCCAGGGATCCAGATACGGCCGTCCTCCGATTTCAACTGCTCGCTGAGGCCATCATGCTGGGCTGCGACTGGCATTCTTCGGTCTCCGAGTTCAACTTGTGGGAGCATCGCCGCGAAAGGGCCATGACTGAAGTACGTTACGGTTACAAACCGGGATTTCTAGCGTTCTGCTGCCAGTCATCGCCGACAGGAGGATTGAGCGGAGGAAGGGCTGGCGCAACTGTAGCGGAGCGACGGTTGCGCCCGGGATTGCGCACGCGCCACGCCAAGATGGCCGAGGTCAGGATGCGCGCGCTACCTTGCGTCGCAGAGTGGGGTGGGCCGAAGAGATCCCGCTCGAATGCCGCCAATGCGGTTTGAAGCGTCTTGTCGCCGCTGGTGGTGGCCCATTCCGTTGCACTCTTGAATCCCATGGCTTTCGTCCAAAGATTGAGCGCTGCATAGGCGGTCTTCGCATCACCGGAATTGAGCGCGGTCAAAACTTGCCGATAACGGGTGTGTTCGGATTGAGCCCGCGCCTCCCGGCGGGCATCAACCCATCGCCGCAACCGAGGCAACAGGCCACGGACGAGCAGAACCAACAGGACGAGGGCGAGAACCACCAGGCTAATGCCTATCACCGCGCGAACGGAAAGCCGGTGAGAGTCATCATCTGCCTTGGGAAGTTCCGGCGGAATGACATTGGTCGTGGGAGGCCCAGCTTTAACGGTAAGCACGATGGATTTCAACTCGGTGCGCTGCGGCTGCATGCTTTGGGTGTCAAACCAATCAACCACGAGAGGAGGAAGCGTGAACGTGCCCTCCCTGTCCATCATGTAGGTGACGCGGTCAGTTCGCTGGCTCCCTTGTTCACGGTTCGGGCCGCTGACCCCATCCGCGAGGACCGGTGATTGCCGGTATAGTTTCACGCTGTCGGGCGTATCAAATTGCAATTGTGGCAGCATCATCGCCCTCGTCGCTGTGGCAAAAAGAGTGACCGTGCGTACGAGCGTATCGCCGACCTTGAGTTTGGCCGGATCGCCGTCCAAGGTTTGGCTGAGTTCAGCGTTGGTGGCCGAAAATGCCGATGCTTGCGCTTCAGGTGGCAAATCGTCGACCGCAAAAGTAATCGATGGCAGATTTACCACGGCTTCCGTCGACTGGCCGGGTACCTTGGCGTAGCCAAGCGGAACAGTTGCCGGCGGCAGCGTGAATTCGCCGGCCACCTGGGGAATGATGAGATACGTACGGCGAATGCCGGAAAACTCTTCGCCGTTCACGGACTTGACGAGATTCTGTGCCCGTTCATCGGGGAGGGTAACGATTGCATTCGCGATGTCGAGCAACGGAAATTGCGGCGGCGAGGTGAAGAAGTTCGGAACGTAAACATCGACGTCGATGCTGACCTGCTGCCCGATGACGATCTTGCCCTTTGTGCCGACTGAGGCTTCGGCGAAGGGTTCGGCCGCTTTGGCCGGAAATGCCAACAGCAGGAAGAGCGCAAAAATCCACGGCGGAAGCCTCATTGACGCGCGCCTCCAGCCTCGATAGCGAACTTGCGGGCGAGAAGATCGGCAGGACTGACCGCGATGTTCTTCATCCAGATGTCAGCCGCCTGTTCGGCAACGTTGACCTGCCCTTTCTTGCCTTGCTTACCCTTTTCGTCGAACTGAACCTGATCGGGCTTGAGATTGGGGTCTTGCTGCTGTTCCTGCTCTTCCTGCTTTTGCAGGGAAACAAGCCGTTCGGCGATGGCGAGATTGGCTTTGGCTTCCGGCCAGTCCTTGCGCAGTTCCAAGGCACGCTTATAGGCGGCGACAGCCTGATCCAGCCGCCCGAGGTGGAGCAGCGCGTTACCCTGGTTATACCAGGCCTCGGCCGTATCCTGCGTTGCGAACGCGTCGACAGCCTCGCTGAATTTACCGGCACGATACAGCGAAACCCCCCGCCACTCGCTGTCCTTGAAGTGTGCTGCCGCGCCCGGATAATCGCCTCGTTCGTAAGCAAACCGTCCCTGCTGGTCGGGCGTCAGCCACATATTGCCGAAGCTCAGATCGGCGGCCATCGACATGTCGGGGCTGGCAACAAGATGGAACGCGAGGAGTATTCCGGCCCAACGGACGACCCAACCGCGCCGGAAGGAGAGCGCCGCAAGTAGAACAACCGGGATGGTCAGCCACCAGCCAAAGTCGCGCCAGCGCGTCTCCGCCTCGGCAGCCTTCTGTGCGAAGTGCGTTTTGATCCGATCAACGATCCAGCGCACGTCGCTATCGTCACTGGTAAAGGTGGCGACGCTGAAGTCGCCTGCGCTCTGCAGTCGCTTCAGGGCATCTACGTCGAGCTTGGCAAAGAGACGGTTCCCCGCTGCGTCGCTGGCGAAATTTCCGTCGCTGGTTTTGACCGGTCCGCCTTCAGGAGTGCCAATTGCGAGGAGGATCACGTTGTTCTGACTGCTGAAGCGGGTGACAGCTTCAAATGAAGGGGTATCGACGCCATCAGTCATGAGAAGGATCGTTCCGGGTGCCTGCGCGTTTGCGAGCGCCTTCTCTGCCGCCGCCAATGCAACCGTGGTGTTCTTGCCGGCAACCGGCATGATCCGCGTTGCGAGGGCGTCGACATAGGTGCGGACAAGAGCCGCATCGTCGGTCAGCGGCAGAACCAGATGCGCCGACCCGGCATAGGCGATGATGGCGGTCCTCGCGGCTGGACGCGCCGCCAAGATGTCATGGACCTTGAGTTTCAACCTTTCGAGCCGCGACGGCGTGACGTCGATCGCATCCATTGTCTGCGACAGGTCGATCGCAATCACCAGCGGGGCCTCGTCCTGAACGAAAGGTGGCAGTTCGCGTTGCCACGTCGGGCCAGCAAGAGCGAGGGCGCCCAGGGCGATAAGGATCGCCGTTAGATGATAGGGCCGCAACCGGCCCTTGGATGGATCGTCGGATACGAGGTGGTCGAGCAGTTGTGGCGCGATCATTTCGCGCCAGCGCAACCTCATGTCGGACTGACGCGACGCCAGCCATGGAATTGCGATGGCCGCGAGGATCGCGAGGAGCCACCAGGGCCGCAGGAAGTGGAAGTCGGCGATCATCGGCCGCTCACCGGTTCTGGCGCCATCGAAGCGCGGTTTCGCAGCCGCGCCAACAGGAAAGCACACAGATGATAGCAGATAGCCAGCAGCAGCGCGGCACCAAGAGGGTAGTGAAACAATTCGATGCGCGGACGCCAGGAAAGCGTTTTCTGGTTCATGGGAGTGATCCGGTCGAGCGTCGCATAGATATCCTGCAACCCAACCTGGTCCTGCCCGAAGAAGTAGCGTCCGCCGGTCGTTGCGGCAATCTTTTCAAGCGTGGTGGTGTCGAGTTTCGCCTCTCCAGATGCCTCGGGATTGCCGATACCCACGGTATGAATCGTGATTTTCGCATCCTTGGCGATGTCCGCAGCCTTCGACGGCGGCATTGTGCTCGCCGTGTCGTTGCCGTCGGTGAGCACGACGAGCACCTTTTCGGGGGCCGTCGTGTCCTTGAACATCTTGATTGCAAGGCCAATGGCGTCGCCAAGCGATGTCCGCGGACCAGCCATGCCGGGCAGCGTCTCGGCGATCATGGTCTCTACCGTGGAATGGTCCATCGTGAACGGCACCAGGGGATAGGGGGCATCACCAAAGGCAATGAGACCGATACGGTCGCCCGGTCGCTTGCTGACGAAGTCGCCGACGACCTTGTGGACTGCATCTATGCGCGAGATCAAGGTACCGCCTGGATCGCGAAAGTCCTTCGTTTCCATCGATTGCGAAAGGTCAATCGCCAGCATTAGATCACGCTGCGGCTCGGTCTTCTCGATTGGCGGTTCGACATATTGCGGACGGGCAAGGGCGACGACCACAAGAAACCAGCAGATCGTTGCCACCATCAGTTGTGGCCACGTTCTGCGCGTCACAAGCGATCCGGTCGTCGGGGCAATTCCTGCAGCCTGTGTCACTTCCTCAAAGAATGGAATGCGTACCGAAGCTGATTCAGAGCGGTAGGGCGGGAGCAGCCACCAGATCAGAATCGGGAGCGGCAACAGCGCAAGCAACCAGGGGAAATCAAGCTGGTACATGGTGCTTCTCGATCCAGTGGCGCGCGCTCGCGAGCAACTGTTTTGTGTCGCCGGAAGTGCCACTCGCTTTTGCCGGGCGATATTCCAGATCGTCGAGCACACGGGCTAGATCCTCACCGAGCGTTCGATCCGGCATCGAATTTCGCAGGAATGCGACCCATGCGTCGCCGCTTTGCGAAGCGACGGTATCGCGCGGCCAGGCGGCAAGTGCAACCCGTTTTACAAGTTTAGGCACCTCCCTGTTGATCGTCTCGGGATTACCATCGCTTTCGAGCTGGGCGAGTATTGCCAAGGCATCCCGCCGATAGCGATTGGCTCTGCGTTTTTTCAGCCAATTCCAGCAAGTGATTGCGATTGCAGCCAGAAAGATGATCGCCAACAACCCCCAGCCCCAGGTTTGCGGGACCCACGAC
>NZ_JBBNAM010000340.1:0-55456 GCF_037994425.1 Phyllobacterium sp. | reverse complement strand
CTCGCAGCTCTCGATGACGTTTTGGCCATCCTATAATGTCCGCGAGGATTTCGCTCCTGAAGAGGGCATTGCAGCATCCAAATTGAAGCTCTGCAATTATCATGGGCTTACCGCTTGTGGACACGAGAAGGGTGGTTTGTTGCCGTTGGAAGCGATCCATCGGCGCCTTGCAAACTATTGAAACGCACTGACGTTTTGACTGCCTTGTCTCGCTTTGGCGATCCTTGGATAGTTCAGCGCTTGCCTATTCTTATGGATATCACGTTGTTGTTGCGCGTCTCGCAAACAAAGAATATTCCAGGATCTCCTAAACTGAGCTTGCCACTAACCAGGATGCGCGTTTCTCCAGTAAACCTCGTCTTCAGCGCAAAGCCTTCGCGTGGTTTGTGACCCTTTTTCTCCAGTGCAGCAATACACGCATCGGCGGCACGCTGCTTGTGCGCGGGTTCGCCTGGCGCGGCCGCGATGAGCGCCACGCACAAAGGCGTTACAAAGGCGAGATTTCTACTCATTCGACCTACCGCGTGTTTGCCTTAGGTATACTCCGGCCTTCGAATGACAGCCAGTAAAATCACTCAAGGCTGTCCGCCTGTAAGGTGTGATCGGTGAACCTGGCCGGATATTTTGCGGACTACCTTTCGCACATCCTCGTTTCAAGCCTGCCAGCACCATCTGGGTGTGTACGGCGGGTATATTCCGCACGACGAAGCGGTGCTACGCAGGCGAAACAATGGTTTGCGTGCCGAAGGGGGCAGATGGTTCGGCGGCAAACGAACCGGTTGTTGTCCATATCGCTTGTCGCCTGTCTAATGTAAGGACTGGTATGTCATTCAGTTTTGAAATAGACGATGACGCCCGAACCACAGCTCTATAATCGGCAGAGAGCTCAGCTCGCAGATACCTTCAGGTGGTAGACGAATTCGAGTATGTTATCGTTGGTGCAGGCTCGGCAGACTTCATACTGACGAACCGGCTGGCAATTACCGTGTTGCCCTGCTGGAAGCCGGCGGAAGTGATGTCAATTTCTGGGCGGTCGCCAAAAGCCTTCGTCCAAAAGCCCGATAGCATTGCGATAGCTACAACAACCGGGGACTGCCGTCATGTCGTTCGTTTGAACGCCCCTTCAGGCTGTAGCCCGCGGCGTGACCCCGGCGCTTGCGGCTGCCGGGTGGCGTCAACCGGGTGATCCCTGCCGACGTCTTGGATCCCAACGCCGCCTGGGACCACCAAGCATGACCGGCTTCGGTTGAATTTGACACTAAGTTGGGGTCAGAGCAACATCTGTTCCCCCTGACAGACACGTTCGCATTTTCAGCATTGCTTATCGGCTTGGCTAATCTGGTTGAGTTTTGTCATTGCCTGACCGAAGGTGCCCTTGCCAATAGATTAGATCGTCGTGGTCGAACAACCGAAAGGTTATCGGGCATCAGGTCGGTCAGTCATTCGAGAGAAGGCGTGGGACCAAATGAAGTTGTACGCGCTCAAGAGCTACATGCGATCGTCATTGTGGATCGTGCCGTTTTTCGCACTCGTCCTGCAGCAAATATTCTTTCGCGCGATGCTTGCGTTCGACGAATGGATCGACTGGATCCCGCCGTGGCCACTCGGGACCGAGGGCACCATTGCGGCAATGCAGGCAATCGTCAGCCTGGCACTTTCGTTCATCGTCTTCACGTTCGGCTCGCTGCTTGTAGCCATACAAATTGCCAGCGGGCAATTGACGCCCCGGATTATCGCGACCACACTGTTGCGTGACAACGTCATCCGCTTCACGGTGGGGTTGTTTATCTTCACGCTGCTCTTTGCCATCGGCGTGATAAGTCGCGTAAACGCGTCGGCTCCGCCTCTCATCGTTTGGATTTCGGGGGTCCTGGGCGTTCTGTCGCTGGCAGCCTTCCTCTATTTCATTGACTATTCCGCCCGGTTATTGCGTCCCGTTAGCATCATCCATCTCGTTGCTGAGCAAGGTTTCGCCGTGCTTGAGGCCGTGTATCCTGCCTCTCAACTGGATGACAAAGATGAACCTCCGCCGCCAGAAGCGCGCGAGCCCTCGGATTGCGTCGTTTCGCATACCGGCAGTTCGGCCATCATTCTCGCTGTCGATTTGAAGGGCCTGACGGCCCGCGCACGGCGGAGCGATGGCATTATCGAGCTTGCCGCCCGCATCGGCGACTTTGTCTCGTACGGACAGACGCTGTTCCGCCTCTATGGCGGCGCCAGGGCAATTCCGGGCAAGCACCTTCGCAATAGCGTCGCCTTCGGGCGCGAGCGAACCATCGAACAGGATCCCACCTTCGCCTTCAGGGTCATTGTCGATATCGCCACAAAGGCGCTTTCGAAGGCGATTAACGATCCGACAACAGCTGTGCTTGCAATTGATCAGCTGCATCGTTTGCTGCGAAGCGTTGGCGGGCGCGAACTGCGAAATGAATACATCTACGATGCCCAGGGACAACTGCGCGTGGTGTTTCCAACGCCAAACTGGGAGGATTTCGTGCACCTGACGTGTCGCGAGATTCGGATCTATGGCGCAGAAAACCTTCAGATCGCGAGGAGGTTGCGCGCTATGATCAATAATCTTGAGGAAGACTTGCCGGAAAGTCGGAAAGCCGCGTTGCGGATCGAGCGCGATCTCCTCGACCGGACAATTGACAAAGTCTACCTATTACCTGAAGACGCAGTGCTCGCGCGTATCGCCGACACGCAAGGTCTGGGCGGCTCTGCGGAAGCATGACAATCCAAACCACTGGGGCAAGCCGGCGATGTGGCCGCTGCGCTTTGGGGGGCCTGACCGGAAACAGCAACGTGCGAGGCTCCGCCACCCTTATCGCGATACCAATACGTCGCAAGGCGGAGCATTGAGGAACCCAATCGCATAGCTGCCAATCATGCTCCCGACAATGCCGCTGCGACTATGGGTGCCCATGACCAGCAAATCGGCGTTCTGTTCATCAACAATCTTGCCAATGCCCGTCGCAGTTTCGCCGCGTTCGACCTTTGGGGTGATGGACGCCTTTAACTTTCCATGTCGTTTCACATATGCATCCGTGGCAGCACTGGATTCTTGCTGCGATTTCTCGATCAAGGGACGCTCGTATTCAGCCAGCTGCTCGGCGTTCAATTTGATACGACTCGAGAACGGCGTCTGAAAAACATGCAGTAGGCAAAAGGCGGCGTCAGGCGCAAGTTCAAGCCCTACGCTCAGGGCGTGTTCCGAAGAGGACGAGAAGTCCGTCGCGGCCACGACCGAACGGTAAGGGCCTGCGGGTTTGTCTTTCACGACCAGGACCGGAACGATGCTGTTACAGACAATATGGCTGGCTTTTGTACCAATGAAACGATCCTTCGTCGTTGGATGGTGCAAGCCCAGCACGATGAGACCGACCTTCCTGGTCTCAACTTCGGCCAAAATATCCTTCCAAACCGAACCTGTCTTGACGGTGAGGCTGATGCGCTCGGCTTCCAGCTCGGACAGATTTGCCCAATGGCGGCAAAGCTCTATCCTGGCCTGTTCGATTAGCTGGTCTTCCATGCCGGGATCAAGATCACGATCCAATTTCTTCTCATCGATGACATGCATGACGGTCAGCTTAACGTCATGCGCCTGCGCCAGTTGCAGCGCTCTTTCGAAGGCTCGATCCGATACCTCGCTGACATCCATTGCCACGAGTATATGTTCCATATTGACGCTCCCCTGGCTATCATGCTGCATCGTGCGCATATTAATTTTGCAATAGTATCTTGATTTTTGGTCAAGTCGTTCAAAATTTCATTTGGCTCCGGCTCTTCGAAGACTTGACCGTGAGACGGCTAACTTCAAGCGTCATGCGGGCATACTACTCATCCCGCCAGTCGAACGGATCCAGCAGTCTCCGCTATGGGGTTCGCACGATCCAGCCAATTCCCTTTGGTAAATCCATTTGCATCGGGGTATGGCGGTCGTCCTGGCACTATCGATGATCCAATGCACGGCGCCATTGGGCAGTGACTCTACCGAAAATTGCCGTGTTGCCTGGAAAAGCTGCTCACGCGCGCCGCGGATACAGGAATAGATTGATCCAGCACGTGGCAGTGGCCCGAACCTTCGGCGGATGGCAAGAATTCTCGTGATGGCGCGCGTTCAGGGCGTTGAGAATAACAACGGACCGACATTTCAGGTTTCACCGGCTAAGCGATGCGCAAGACTCGCCGGACGCGCTCCATGACAACGGCATGATTCCAGCTAGAGACTGGTTTCAGGATGAACAAAAGCCTGACCATCCAGGGCTTCGTAACGTCGACGATCCAGTCATAGCGCACTTTGCATTTCAGGCCCTCGGCTTGCAACGTCCATCGGCCGAGACCTTCGAGCTCACCGGAAGCTCTCCCCTCGATGATGGCCAGCGGTTCTATTCTGATGGTCTCCATGTCAAAGGTCAGGTCATAAGGCAGCGCAGTGGACCATTTCATCCGACGGACGGCACCGATGCCGGCCTTGTCGCCTGCGCGCAGCACAGTAACCTGCTTGACCGAGGTCCACCATTCCGGCCAGCTTATCCTTACATCGTGCGCTCATTTGCTCCAGCCTATGGGCCAACAATTCAATGGCCCATGTGGGACGCTTTGCGATGACATGCCTGGCTGGCATGTGTTTCGAGTACGATCGTTGTCGCGGTGCGCTTAAGTCGGTAACAATGGTGTTTCGTCGTGTACCAAGCCTTGCTCGATCATCGGACCACCCTCAGTCGTGAAGACGTTCATTTCTGTTCAGACCTCGCGTGTCGTCGGTGACTGCGCATCATTTAAATTGCGCTGATTGCGATGATGACGGGCGTAAGGAATCCGACATGGCATGCATCGCCATCATTGTGGTCGGCAGCGGCTGGTGAAATATCCTATACCTAACAGATCGGATGTGATCACTGACTAGGCCGGTAGGTGATTTTTCGGGCGAGCCAGCAGCCAACGGTCAAACCTGTTACGGACGCGACGGCGTCCCGGTGGACCTGGACGGTCCAATCGCCAGGTGGAGCGGCGTCTATCGAACGGCGCGTGGTGATGATCCAGATATCTTCGGCAAGGGCATACATGCGCTCGACAGGACCCGTTCCGAGCATGCCTTCAAACACCGCGTAAGTTGCGCCATCACGCGTTTCGATATCGAGAAAGGCTTCAAGTTCCTCCGACCAGTAGCGGCCCGCGAGGCCCGCGCCGTCGGCCCATTCCACAGGCGTGAGGCGGCGAGCGACCACGCGGAGGTTTTCGCTATTGCGGTGCATGACGAGTGTCTCACCCTTTTTTTGCAGACAAAGCGCCTGGCCACGGGCGATTCCGTCGGCCGAGACTGTAAGCCGCGCGGGCGAAGGGCCATAGTGAAGCCTGATCTCTGATCCAGCCTGAACAGTTCTGAGGATGATGCCCTGTTCATCATCGAGCCAAAGCCCATCCCAGTCTTCGGGACGGACAGGTTCGCATCGGGTCCGGTTGAGACGACCAAGAGCGGCGTCCAAGAGGGCGGCAACGGCCGAGAACGTGCTGGTTTCGTGGTTGAACATTACCACGACGGAGAGCCGCTCCTTCGCCGCGTGGAGGCGATACGAACTGAAGCCACGCACCCCGCCGCCGTGACCTGTGATCGTCAAATCGCCCACATTGTCCCGGCGCAGACCGTAACCGTAGCTGGCAGGCGATCCGTCACGATAATGAACCGGCGCTGACAAACGGTTGTAGTGACTGGCCGGATCGTCACGTGTCGCGTCGATATAGGCTTCCCAGGCCAGCATATCGTCGAGCGAGGCCGAGATACCGGCGTCGCCGAACCAGTAAACGCCGCTCTGCGCCGGCAGGAACCCGACATCGTCGTTGCCCTCGTAGCCGACTACATCATCGACGGGAGAGCGGGTATCGGGGGCGAGGACGGCCGTCTTCATGCCTGCCGGCGCAAAAATCCGCTCGCCCAGAAGATCCGCAAAGGCACGGCCCGTGCCACGCTCGATCAGTTCTGCCAGTATGCGAAAGTTGGCGTTGTTGTAGGAATACATCGCACCCGGCCGAAATTGACCGGTTTTCGACCTGGCGATAAGGGGCAGTGCGTCGTTGCGGCGAAACTCCGCTTCCGGCACCGCACCTTGCAAAACCGTCAGCGCCCAGTAATCGCGCACGCCCGACTGGTTGTGGCAAAGTTGCTTCACCGTTGGCAAGGCATCGCGATAATTTGGAAGGAAATCCCTGACCCGCGGATTGAGCGCTGTCAGATCATCAAATTGGTCAAGCAGAAGCGCGCAGGTGAACTGTTTGGTGATCGAACAGATCGGCAGGCGGGTCGCAGCCGTCATTGGCAGCCTGCGGTAGATGTCAGCAAACCCCCAGGCACGGCGGGCGACGACCCGTCCATCCTTGACCACGCCCGCAACACCGCCCGGTCCTTTGAACCGAAGCGGCAGGAGATTGAGCATCCGCTCCAGCGCGGCGTTGTCGATAGGGGTCATTTGCCCGATTGCCTTATTGTGTTGTCTGCGCCTGAAGTCAGCCCGGGCGCCCTGGAGAAAACGACGCCCGCTTTAACGGGCGTTGTCTTTACGATGGTGCCGGGTGGGGATCCGATCTAGGAGATGCGCCCGTTGCCTCTATCAAGCCGCGTCGCAAAAGCGCAGATGCGTGGAAGGGTCGGCCACGGCCAGGAAGGCGAGCAGGTCCTCCCTCGAAAGCGCCGCGCAGCCGTCCGTCGGCGCGTAGTTCGGCCTGGCAATGTGCAGAAAGATCGCGCTGCCCGCTCCCGCGATTGGCGGGTCGTCATTGTGTCCCAACACGACAATGCAATCATAGAGGTCGTCATCTCGCCAAAGTTGCTCATGGCTGGCCTCGAAGGGGCATCGCACCGGGCGGTTGTAGCTCGGGTGCAAAGGGTCGTCGCACCAGCCGTCCAGCCTTTCGATTGGATGGCAGGGCAGACGGGGTGCCGGAGCGGCCATCAAATCGGCACGATACAAGACCCTTCGGATTGGCCATCGTCCGACGGGGCTCGCACCGTCACCCTCGACCTTGATAGTGCGTAACCCGCCGCGGCCGACGGCGCAGCGCCAGCGCTTATCTCCATATTCGGCCTGCCAGCCGTCCCCGTCCCGCGTTACGATCAGATCCACACCTTGCTCCTTCCTCTCACTGGAAACCCCGGTCACGTCTCCAGGGGAAAATGACATGCGACGGCCCGGCCGCCCCGGTCAGACAGGAGTGGTTCCTGCGTCCGACAGATCGCCTGCGCATAGGGGCAGCGCGTCTGAAATCGGCATCCGTGCGGCAAGTTCATGGGGCTTGGAATGTCGCCGACAAGCAACGGCCTTTCGCGATTTCTCTGATGCGGATCGGCGCGCGGAACCGCCGAAATCAGGAACATTGTATAGGGATGGCGCGGACTGGAGAATATCTCCTCCGTCGTTCCGACCTCCACCATCCGCCCTAGGAACATCACCCCGACGCGGTCGGCGAATTGACGAACCACACTCAGATCGTGCGTGATGAACAGATAGGTTAGTTTCAACTGCTCCTGAAGATCCTGAAGCAGATTGAGAACCTGCGCCTGAATCGAGACATCCAGTGCCGAAACGGCCTCGTCGCAGACTACAAACTCAGGACTGTTGGCGAGCGCGCGGGCGATGCCGATGCGCTGCCGCTGCCCACCGCTGAACTGGTGCGGGTAGCGGCGCAGCAGGTGTCGGCGCAGCCCGACCATGTCAAGCAGTTCCCCGCAGCGTTCCTCGATCTGCGCCGCGGTTCCAAAGCCATGCGTGCGCAGCGGCTCGGAAAGGATATCCTTGACCCGCATCCGGGGATTGAGCGATGCGAACGGATCCTGAAAGACGATCTGGAGCTTCTTGCGCATCGCTCGCATGGCGCCTTCGTTGAGGGCATGCAGATCCTGGCCGCGATAGCGCACGGTGCCCGCGGTCCGATCGATGAGCCGCAGCATCACGCGGCCAAGCGTGGTCTTGCCGCAGCCCGACTCGCCCACTAGCGCGAACGTCTCTCTCTCGTATATATCCAGGCTTACGCCGTCCACGGCGCGGATCACGCGATCCTGCGAGCCGAAGAAACCCGTGCCGACAGGGTAATGCTTGCTGAGCCCGTCGGCCGAAATGAGGACTTCGCTCAAAGCTTTCCTCCCTGTTTGTCGTGGAGCCAGCAGCGGACCTTGTGGCCATTGCCAAGGTCCGTCAGTTTGGGTTCTTGTGCCCGGCATATCGGCATCGCGTCTTTACATCGGGGATTGAACCTGCAGCCGGCGGGAAGTTTCGCGAGATTGGGTACCACGCCCGGAATGCTGTTCAGGCGTTCCGCAGTGCGCTTTTCCGTCGCCTTCGGTATCGATGCGAGAAGCCCTCTTGTATAGGGATGCGATGGCCGGTCGAAAAGGTCGAAGACGTCGGCCTGCTCCACGATCTGGCCCGCATACATCACGTTGACCTCGTCGCACATCTCCGCGATGATGCCGAGATCGTGCGTTATCATAACGATCGCAGTGCCGACCCTGTCGCGCAGCGCTATCATCAGCCGCAGGATCTGCGCCTGTGTCGTTACATCCAGCGCCGTTGTCGGCTCGTCCGCGATCAGCAGCTTCGGCTCGCAAATCAGCGCCATGGCGATCATCGCCCGTTGACGCAGCCCGCCCGACAGTTGGTGGGGATACACATCGAGCCGCGCCGCCGGCTCCGGTATGCCAACGGTTTCGAACATGCGCAAAACCTTCTCCCGAATAGCGCGCCGGCCCAGATCGGTATGAATCGCTAGCGGCTCACCAACCTGTTGCGCCATGGTCTTGACCGGGTTCAACGACGTCATCGGCTCCTGGAAGACCATCGAGATTTCGCGGCCGCGCCTCAGCCGCATCTCGTTGCTGCTAAGGCGCGTCAGATCGGTTCCGTCGAGTACAACGCTGTCGGCGCTCACCTTTCCCGGTGGGGACGGCACCAGGCCCATCAGTGACAGCGCCGTCATGCTCTTGCCGGAACCGGATTCGCCCACCAGTCCGACTATCTTGCCGCGGCCCACGTCGAACGAAACGTCGTCGACAACCTTGACGGGGCCGTTATGCGTCTGGAACTGTGTGCGCAGATTGCGCACGCTTAGCAACATGCTATCCTCCGTCATCACTGCGCCGTCAGTCCTTCATGTACGGATCGAGCGCGTCTCGCAGCCCGTCACCGACGAAATTGAATGCCAGCACCGTTATCAGGATCGCCACCCCCGGCAAAATTGCGACGAGCGGTGCCGAGAAGAGATATTCCTTGCCCTTTGCCACCAGTAAGCCCCAGCTCGCCTCGGGCGGCTGGACACCCACGCCGAGGAAGCTGAGGCTCGATTCCCACATGATCGCCTCGGGAATGCTCAGAGAAAACAGGACGATCAGCGTCGGGATGACGTTGGGAAAGATGTGGCGGATCATGATCGTCGCCTTGCTTGTCCCGTTTGCGCGCGCCGCCTCGATGAATTCCTTCTCCTTGACGACAAGTGTCTGGGAGCGCACGACCAGCGCCACGCCGGCCCAGCCGACAAGGCTCAACGCGATGAAGATGTTGAAAAGGTTCGCACCCAGCGTGTACATGACGACCATCGCGAGAAGCAGCGACGGGAAGGCGAGCATCGTATCGGCCAGGCGCATGATGATGAACTCGATCCTGCCCCCGAAATAGCCGCTGACGATGCCCATGACAGCGCCGATTATCAGTGAAATGAAACTCGGCACGATGCCAACGATCAACGAGATCCGGGCGCCATAGAGCATCCGGGTCAGCAGATCCCGGCCGAAATTGTCCGTTCCAAGCCAATAGCTGGTGGACGGTGGCAAAAACTGTTCGTCCATGGCGACGCGGTAGGGGTCGTGGGGGCTGAGCAGCGGAATAAAAATCGCCACGAAGACCAGAACGCCGACGAGGACCAGCCCGATCACCGCCATGCGGTTCCGGCAGAAGACCCTGACCGTATCGCGCAAGAAGCTGTCGCTTTCGGTTGCCTCGGCAAAGTCTTCCGTCGTTTCGGCAAATTGCGTCATTTCGATCCTCCCTTCATTTGGTGTCGAATGCGGGGGTCGAGGACGGCATAGAGGATATCGGCAACAAGATTGCCCAGAATGACGAGGGCGGTAGCGAAGAGGACCGATCCTTGCAAAAGCGGCATGTCGCGCGCCTGAATGGCGTTGACGGAGATCCGCCCGACGCCGGGAATGCCGAAGATCGCTTCGGTGATGACCGCGCCGGACAGGAGGGTCGCGACCTGGATCGCCATGATCGTCACGACGGGAATAAACGCGTTCTTGAGCGCATGCCTGCGGATCACCAGGATTTCCCGAAGCCCCTTGGCGCGGGCCGTACGGATATAGTCGTGACGCATCACTTCAAGCAGGCTGGAGCGGGTCAAACGTGCAATGACGCCCGCAGAACTCCACCCGAGAACAAGGGCAGGCATGATCACGTATTGAAATCCGTAGAATCCTGATACCGGCAACCATTTCAGCTTCAGGGCGAAGACGTATTGCATGAGCAGGGCGGACCAGAAGATCGGCATTGACACGCCCAGGAGCGAAAAGCCCATGAAGAAATGGTCGAGGATCGAGCCCCGCCGCACCGCCGACAGAACCCCGACTGGGATGCCGATCACCCAGGAGACGATAGCTGCGCTGACCGTGAGGAAAAGCGTGTTGGGGAAGGCGTTGAGGATAAGTGTCGTCACGTCGCGGTTGAGCTTGATCGACACGCCAAGATCGCCCTGGAGCGCGGCGACGAGGAACCTAAAATACCGCGTGAGGAGCGGATCATCGAGGTGCATCTGGGCGCGGACGCGGTCGATCACCTCGGCGCTCGCATGTTCCTTCATCATGAGCGCGATAGGATCGCCGGGGATCACGTTGAGCATGATGAAAAGCAGCGCGGTGATGGCGATCAGAACAGGGATCGACACCGCAATGCGCTTTATCACAAAGATCAGCATTGAAAGAGGTCTTTCATTGGACCTCGCCAGAACGAGAGCTGCGAGGTCGGCCGTGCAAGAGAGAGGACGGTGGTCATAAGCGGAAAGGCGCAAGGCGGGCGCTGATCAAACAGCGCCCGCCACGTCGATGCGACTTATTCGACTTCCATCTGATAGTAGCTCATGTCGCTCCAGCCGTTCCATGGCACCACGAAGTTCTTCACCCGCGGTTGGACGACATAGGCATGATCGAGGCTGAACAGCGGCACCCACGCCGCGTCTTGCTGTACAATCCGATCGGTCATCTTCTGATAGAGTGCGCAGCGCTCCTCGGCATTGGTCATTGAGCGCGCCTTGTCGAGCGCTGCGAAGACTTCGGTATCGTTGTTGTTGTAACCGCGAACCGCCGTCCCGCTCTTGCTGAAGAACGTGTAGAAGAAGTTGTCCGGATCGTTGAAATCAGCGGACCAGTTCTGGGTATAGTTGTCGACCGTTCCGGCCTTGCGGCTGGCAAAATAGGCCGACTCGTCCATCGTCTTGATCTGGGCGTTGAAACCGGCTTCCTTGATCTGAGCCTGAATAATCTGGTTCATATCAGACCATTTTGAAGACCAGCTGCTGACCTGGGCGAAGTTAATGTCCACACCGTTGGGGTAGCCGGCTTGGGCCAGAAGTTGCTTTGCCTTGGCCGGATTGTACTCGATGGGCGTGGCAGGCGCGTAGCAGGTCACGCCGCGCGGCATAACACCGTTCTCGATCATGCCCTTGCCATAGAAATTCTTCTGAAGAATCTCTTCGCGGTTGATGGCCATCTGGAACGCCTTGCGGACGCGGACGTCGTCGAAGGGCTTCACGGCCTGATTGATGTGGTAATAGTACATCCCAACGCGTGGACCGGACCGGACCTGGTCTTTCCACTGGTCGCTGCTGGCGAAATAGGGAAGCTGCGTCGGCGCGTAGTCGACGTCAAAGACATCCAGTTCATCGGACTCGAACAGAAGCCGCAGCGTCTCCGAATCGGCGACGACGCGCACGATGATCTGATCAAGCTTTGGGCGGCCCCGGTAGTAGTTTTCGTTGGCTTCAAGGACCTGGTTATCGTTGAGGTTGTATTCCGTCAGCTTGAACGGACCGGTGCCGTTGGTCGTTTCAGGCGTGAGGCCGTACTGCTCGCCGAGCGGTTCGGTGAACTTCCGGTTGAAAATTGAAGCCCCGGGGCTGGCGAGGAGCGCGGTGAACGCTGCATAGGGTTCCTTCAGGACGATCTTGACGGTGTATTTGTCCACTGCCTGCAATCCGGGGACCGTGGTGGCGCTTCCATCCAGGCGCTCGGTGGCACCATCGACAAAGTTGAGAATATCCGTGCTGAGTGCCTTGGTCTTCGGGTCGAGCATCCGGTCGAAGGTGTAGACGACATCATCGGCCGTCAGCTCCTCTCCGTTGTGGAAAAGGACACCCTTGCGCAGATGGAACGTATAGGTCTTGCCATCGTCCGAGACCTCCCAGCTCTCGGCAAGCCCGGGCACCAGCTTCGATTGGCCGGGGCCGCTTGTTTCGGCTTCGATGAGCCGGTCGTAAACATTCAGCGGCAGCGTATAGAAATCCTGCGTTTTCTGAACGTCGACGGTCTTCGGATCCTCCGGATAGGCGATCCGCAACACGTGATCGGCCGCGAGCGTTGGCGAGGACAGGGCAAGCGTGACAAGCCCCGTCGCCATCAGAAATTTAACCTTATTGAGCATTTAACCTTCCTTCTTCCTTTTTTCTTTGTTCCCCAATTCGGATAAACGTGCACGATCTATTCAGATCGCTGCGCTTGCCCGACTGTTCCGTTTCCGGATTAGTTTCGAGTTCGCCTCGTGCCGATTGTCACCTTCGGCCTGGGCGCGCCGCCCGCTGGACAATTCCGCTCGCTTCCCGCTCCTTCAGAGCCGGAAGCTGCCATGTTCCCGCTTGCTCGAGCCTGAGCATCGCGCGAATATCTTGTCTACTGCGGATCGTCCGGAACCGGCCGCCTTCCACAAGTACCTCGGCCACCAGATCGCGAGAGTTGTATGTCGACGCCATTGAGGCGCCGTAGGCGCCCGCACAATCGAAGGCCAGCAGATCGCCCTCGCGCAGTTCACCAAGCCCATCATAGGCCCCGAACTTATCGGAGCTCTCGCAGATCGGCCCCACCAGGGTGTAAGATGGCGCCGCCTGATCCGTGCGCGGCTCGTGGAGCGCCAGGACCGGATGGCGCGCATCATAGAGCGCGGGACGCATCAGGTCATTCATCCCGACATCCAGGATCGCCGTGCATCCATCCTGCATTCCCTTTAGGTATAGTAGCTCCGTCACCAGCAATCCCGCCCGGCCGACCAGCCATCGACCCGGTTCCACCGATATCTCGCAGCCAAGATGACTGACCGTCTCAGCGATAATCATAGCATATTCCGCTATGTCCGGGCCTGCGTCGTCCTCGGAAGCGATTCCGATTCCGCCGCCAAGATCAAGGCGCGGCACACCGAGCCCCCTCTCGCGCATGAACGTTACCAGATCGGCCATTGTCGAAAAAGCGCGTCGAAATGGCGACATGTCCTGGATTTGCGATCCAATGTGAACGGCAAGGCCCACGACCTCCAGTTCCGGCATCGCTTTTGCCTCGGCATAAAGGTCGGCCACTTCGCCGATCGGGATTCCAAACTTGCTTTCCTTCGTCGCCGTCGTAATTTTTGCGTGCGTTTTTGCATCGACGTCGGGATTGACGCGCAGCGCTACCGGGGCGCGCTTGCCAAGCGCGCGGGCAACTCCAGCCACCGCCGAGATTTCCGCTGCCGACTCGACGTTGATCTGGTGGATGCCGACCTCAAGAGCGCGGGCAATTTCGGCGCGGGTCTTTCCCACCCCCGAGAATATTATTCTCGATGCCGGTACGTTCGCGGCAAGAGCGCGCTCGAGCTCTCCACCGGAAACGATATCCATCCCGCAACCGAGTTCGGAAAGCAGGCCAAGCACGGCGATGTTGCTGTTGGCCTTGACCGCGAAACAGATCGAGATGTCGCTGGGGCCAAGAGCAGAGGCGAGACTCTTATAGGCCGATCGGATGGCGTTGGCGGAATAACAGTAAAATGGTGTTGGCACAGCCGTCGCCACGGCGCTCAGGGGCACATCCTCGACATGCAGTCCGCCCGCTCGATACCCGAGCCAATGCCGGTTGTTTCCCTTCTCATTTGCCCCTCCCGCAGATTTTGTCATTAGCCCATCACGAATATCAGCATCGTCTCTTCCCAAGAGACCGATGCCAGACCCCGTGGTTCTTGGGAAATAATTGCTAAGGCGGTCTTATTCAGCTTTGATATGCAAGCGGCAGAAACCTAGTCCACAATTTCGTGGCATCCGCCGCGCGGATATCTTCGAACCGGCAAGCGACGAGACATGGCGCTTCCGACCGACCAGAACGAGAAAGATATTGAACCATGCGGCTCAATCAGCGTCAGATGGAAATCTTCAACGCCATCATGATCAACAAGAGCATGACGGCCGCGGCAGCAGCGTTGGGTACGTCGCAACCAACAATAAGCCGCGAGCTGCGCGACATGGAACACCGGATCGGTTTCGACCTTTTCTTGCGCTTTGGCAAGCGCCTGACACCAACAAACCAGGCGCTGCTTCTGCATGAAGTCGTGCGCAGATCGTTCGTCGGCATGGAAGAAATTAGCCGGGCGGCGTCCGCGATCCGAACGCACAACGCTGCGAACTGCCGCATCGCGACCATCCCCGCCTATGCCGAGGCCATCATTCCCCGAGTTGCGCAGCGGCTGTTGAAGTATCGGCCTGCAATTCATCTTTCCCTTCACTCACTCGAGGAACTGTCGTTGCAGCATGAAATGGTCACGACAGTGTTCGATTTGGGGGTGACTGAGGGGCGATTCGAACATCAGGGGGTCATCTCGCAGCGCATCGAGGTCGGCGAACAGGTATGCGTCTTGCCGATGGGCCATTCGCTTTCGTCCAAAAGGATCCTCGAACCGGCCGATTTTGATAGTGTTCCATTCGTATATTTTTCGCAGGATGACCCGTACAGAAGGAAACTGGATGACATATTCTTCGCGGCGGGTGTGTCGCGCAGCTACGCCATTGAAACGACCACGGCGGCAAGCGTGTGCTCGATGGTTTCAGTCGGATTGGGCGTGTCGATCATCAATCCGCTGACCGCCGCGAACTATCTGGGTAAGGGCATCGTCCTGCGAAGGTTCAGCGTCAGTGTCCCGTATGCGCTTGCAGTCTGGCGCCCGGCCCGAAAAACGGGAACAACACTTGCGGAAAAATTCACAGCCGTCCTGATCGAGGTTGCCAGCGAGATGCGGGCAACATTGCAGTCTGCGATGGACAAGGGTTGAGCGATCGCGGCTCACATCTGAACGATGGGAACCCGCGTTCTCGACGCTCTCGCCGACGTTGCGGGACGATCCACACCGATGTGGGTTATGAAACGTAGATCTTGCGCCAACACGCCTGCTCGTGTCCGGCGTGGTCGGTGACATTTGTGTCAGCGTTGCATGCGGTGCGCCGCCGTTGTAAGTTGTGGACAGACAAAGTGCGCATGCCGAAGGTTGACAACTGTGCAGCCGGAGCCACGGTCCAGCTGCGCACTGCGACCGCTTCAACAAGCAAGTGGGATCATGGAGCTTATCGTCTCCCTTGGCCTAATCGTCCTGAAGGTCGCGTTCCTCATTGCGATCCTGCTGCTGTTGCCTTTGCCGCTAACCTGGCTCGAACGCAAGATCGCCGGGCACATCCAGCAAAGGATGGGGCCCATGCGTGTGGGGTGGCACGGGTTACTGCAGCCGATTGCAGACGGGATCAAGCTCTTGACCAAAGAGGACCACATCCCGGCCGAGGCCGATCGCTTCCTTTTTAAACTGGCACCAATCCTGGCTCTGACCCCGCCCTTTGTAGTATTCGTCGCAATCCCCTTCGGCGAGACCATCCCGGTTTTCGGCACCGATATCCCGCTCTACCTATCGAACATGAATGTGGCACTGCTTTTCGTCTTCGCGGTAATGGGGATCGAGGTCTATGGCGTCATTTTCGGGGGCTGGGCCGCCAACAGCAAATATGCTGTGCTGGGCAGCCTCAGGACCTGCGCGCAAATGATCAGCTACGAGATCCCGATGGGGTTTGCGGTCATCGGTGTCGTGATGTTGGCGCAATCCATGAGCCTGCTTGATATCGTGCGCGCCCAGGAAAACGTCTGGAACATCGTCTACCAGCCGGTCGGTTTCTTTGTGTTCTTCGTCGCCGGACTTGCCGAAGCCCAGCGCATTCCCTTCGATCTTGCCGAAGCGGAAGGCGACCTTGGGGCCGGGTTCCATACCGAATACAGCGGCATTCGCTTTGCGTTGTTCATGGTGAGCGAATATGCCATCGTGTTGCTGGTGTCAGTCCTGGTGGTGATCCTGTTCTTCGGCGGCTGGAACGGCATACTGGTCCCATTGCCGCCGCTCCTGTGGTTTCTGCTCAAGGTCGCTTTTTTCGTCTATTTGTTTATCTGGTTCCGCTTCACTTTCCCACGCTACCGTTACGACCAGCTCATGGCGTTCGGGTGGATAGTCTTGCTTCCTCTGTCTATTGCGAACATAATTATAACCGGTGTCATTTCCTTTTAGGGGCCGCAACGGCTCCGCAGCGAGGCGGCGATGTCGCGCGCATGGGACAGGGTTGGAACATGGATCGGATGGGCTTTCTTCGCCGATCTGGCGAACGCCTTGGCTCTGACCTTCGGTTACATGTTCTCTAGATCCGTGACGATGCAGTATCCGGATAAGGAGAAATGGTTGCCCTACTCGCGTTACCGCGGGCATCATTTCCTCAAGCGCGACAAAGAGGGCGAGATCAAATGCGTGGCCTGCGAACTTTGCGCGCGGATATGTCCTTGCGATTGCATCGAAGTCGTCCCCTACGAGGACGACAAGGGAAACCGCCGCCCCGCGAAATTCGAGATCGACATGGCCCGGTGCCTGTTCTGCGGATTGTGCGAGGACGCTTGTCCAGCTGACGCGATTGCACTTGGCCAGCAGTACGAGTTCTCGAGTTTTTCTTCGTCTGATCTGGTTGTTGGGCGGGACAATCTCCTCGGCAAACCGGCCAAGGCGGCGACAGGTAGTGGCGTCGTTGCCGCACGCCTCAACACCGACGATGGTGTACTGGTCGAGACGATTGCGCCACATGGATATAACTGGTGGCGCAATATCCGACGAACATGATGGCGCGCCGACGCTCGAGCCGAGGCACGCAGAGAGGAGGTGCAGATGCTTATCTGCCATATCTTGAAAAATAAGGCTCCGGGGGTCATCGCCGTTGCTCCGGGTCAGACGATGGTGGAAGTCCTGCGGCTGTTTCGGGAGAATAACATCGGCTTCGTGCTCGTTAGCCGTCGAACGGGAGAATACCTTGGCATGTTATCCGAACGAGACTGCTGCAACGCAATGGCTGAGTACGGCGCCGAGGCAGCCACGATGCGCGTGAGCGATATCATGAACCGCAGTATCGCGACCTGTTCAACCGAAGATGGGCTGCCTCACGTAATGGCAATCATGACCAAGCGACGCACGCGCCATGTCGTCGTCATGGACGGCGACACCGCCATCGGGGTGCTTAGTATTGGCGACGTGGTCAAGCATCGGCTCGAGGAATCGTTGCACAATGAACGGTTTCTGTCCGATTATATTGCCGGAACTGGCTATCACTGAGTGCCGCGACTGCGTTCAGACTTTTTGCAGGTGGGGCCGGGCAGCGTCTCGGCACCTCTTTCTCTCCTCAGCTGCGGCTGACGCTCGTGTCGGTCTTGAGGCCTGACTAAACGCTATGAACCTCCACCGGACATGGGTATTCGTGTCGGCGCATCAAACTGTTGAGCCGCAGGGATCTGTAGTTTTCTGGAACGAAAACAAGGCCCCCCGGAAAGTGCTTGTTGACCTTGAGCTTCGCGACAAGTTTCCCTTGGGCGGAGCGCACGACCACCTGATCGCGATCAGAAAGCCCAAGCTCGTCGGCATCGCGCGCGCTCATCTCGACATAAGGATCATCTGCGACCGTATTCAGGATCTCGGAGCGTTCTGAAAGATATCCATTGTGGAACAGGCAGTTACCTGTGACCAGCATGAGGTGGCTGGTTGCTGTCGGGTTAGGAGGAGGAGCAAAGAACGCGCTGGCTGAAGACCGCGGGCCGCCCTTGGTGAATGATCCGTCAAGACCCGTCTCGTCCTGCGACAGCCCAAGGTAAGCCGGAACGAACCGGGCAATCTCGTCGATGATTTCAACTTGCGTCGACGGGCGCAACTCATGGTGGCGCAGTGTCGCGACAAAGTCGAAGATCGCGAGATTGCTCCGCGCCTCGAAGGGGGCTTCGCGGAACTTGCGGATCTTCTGCGCACGCCCCTCGTTGTTGGTGAAAGTGCCCGTTTCCTCGCCATAGCCGGCTGCAGGCAGGACAATATCGGCCATGCCCGCCGTATCGGTAAGGAAAGAGTCCTGCACGATCACAAGCTCGCATGCGCTAAGCGCCCGCTTGACGAACTCTCGGTCGGGATAGGCCATAACCGGGTCGCTTGCCACGATATAGAAAGCGCCCATATGCCCGCTCTCACACAATTCCAGCATGGCATCGAGACCCGAGCCCGGTCCATACGGGATTTTGGCGTCCCAGGCCTCTTCGAGCCTTGTGCGCGTTGGCGCATCGACGACCGGTTGCAGTCCCGGCAGCGCCGCCGACAGAACCCCCATATCCCACGCGCCCAATTGGTTGGCCCGGTCAAAAAGGAACTGCATGGCCGGGTCCTTACCAAGTCCGCGCAGAAGTTGCATAAGGTTGGTGAGCTGCTGCAGTGTCGCGTATGCTTCGGGTGATCTCAAGACGTCCACGCTAACGAGCACCGTGGCGCGTCTGCTTTCCAGCAATTCGATGGTCAGACGGTCCGCTCCGACATCCTCGGTGGCCCGAGCCGATGTTTCGTTTGTCGCAGCGGTCCTTGCAAAATCGTCCGGCAAGGCCTCGCTGGCGGCTGCGACAAGACTTGTCACGAGAGCGCCAATGCTCGCTGCCTCGCTACCTGGCCGGATCCGAAGAACAGCGCGGGCATCGGCGTCCAGACGCGTTGGACGTGCCGAAAGCATGAGCAACTTTATGTGCCGCCGCCGAGCAGCGTCCCGCAGCAGATATTCCGAAACCGGGTTTTCGTCGGTCACGTTTCCACTGACGACAAGCACGCAGTCGTTGCCGATTATCTCCTCAAGCGGCGCGCGGGTGTAGAAGCCCCTTAAAAGGGGGGCGAGCGCATCGAAAGGTGTGGACCAGCGCGACGAGCAGTCGATGTTGTTGGACTGGAACACGATCCGCATGAGTTTCTGGAACTGATAAAGTATTTCATTGGGCAGCCGCGGCGAGGCCAATCCGCCCATAGCCTTGCTTTCTACAGCCGACAGGCGCTGGTGCAAGTGATTGCCAGCTTCGTCCCAGGAAACCGGGACCAGGGCGCCATTGCGACGGATCAACGGCTGCTTGATGCGGTCCCGGTTCTCGACGAAGTCGAGGCCGAAACGCCCGCGCACGCAAAGCGTTTCCCGGTTGACGCCATGCTCCCACTTTGAGTGGACGCGCATGAACTCACCCTTGCGTGCTCCGACAGTCAGCTGGCAGCCGGTGCCACAATGCGGGCAGACCGTGTCTGTCTCCGCCAGGTCCCAGGGCCGCGCCTTGTAGCGGTACGGGAAACTCATCAGTGCACCAACAGGGCACACCTCCACACAATTGCCACACTGGTCGCAGCTCGCCAGACTCCCCTCGAAACCGGTGATGGCCGTATCCATGCCCTTTTCGACCGTGCCCAATGCCACTGCGCCAACCACCTCCTCGCACATCCGCACGCAGCGTTGGCATTGGATACAGCGGTTGACGTTCATGATAATGACCGGGCTCAGGCGGATATCCCTGGAGTGGAAGACACGCTTGACATCACGGAAGCGGCTTTCGCCGGGGCCGTATGCCATGACCATGTCCTGAAGCTCGCATTCGCCTCCCTTGTCGCAGATCGGGCAGTCGAGTGGATGGTTGGCGAGGAGCATATCGAGCATCGACGAGCGCGTTTCGTCGATCAGGGGTGTGTTTGTCCGCACGACCATGCCGTCGGTGACTAGGGTTGCGCAGGAAGGCTGAAGCCGCCGCAGCCCCTCGATTTCCACCAGGCACATGCGGCAGGAGGCCAGGGCCGGCAGGCGCTTCAGATAGCAGAACGTCGGAATTTCGATGCCCAGGCGTTGAGCCGCCTGTAGCACGGTCGAACCCTTCTCCACCTCGAGGGTTTGCTCGTTAACCGTGACACTTACCATTTCTAGCGTCTCTCGTCTTGCGGGCTGCTCATTGGAAAGGACACCTTCCCTCCTCGATATGGGCGATAAACTCATTTTGGAAATGCGCCAACGATGCCCGTAGCCCCATCGCCGCGCCGTCACCGAGGGCACAAAACGTGTTACCGAAAATGCCCTTGCACAGGGCCTCCAGCTGCTGCAGGTCACCCGGCGTACCCTGCCCTGCCTCGACACGGCGTAATACTTTCACGACCCAGTTCAGCCCTTCGCGACATGGCGTGCACTTGCCGCAGGACTCATGATGGAAGAATTCGATGATCCGGGTAGCGACCTTGACCATACAGGTCGAATCGTCGATCACGATCACGCCCGCCGAGCCAAGCATCGACCCGACGCCAGCCAACGAATCGAAGTCCATACCTACGTCTAACCCAGGCTCTGGGATTACGGGCGCCGAGACGCCGCCGGGGATCACTGCCTTGATCCTGTGGCCAGGTCGCGGCCCACCGGCGTGGTCTTCGACCAATTCGCGCAGCGGTATGCCCATCGGCAGCTCGTAAAGACCTGGCTTCTGTACTTGCCCGCTAAGGCAATACAGTTTCGGGCCGGGGCTCTTGCTCGGGCCGATGCCGCAGAACCAGTCCGGCCCACGCATCACAATGTGTGGCACGCAGGCCAGGGTCTCGACGTTGTTGATCACGGTCGGGCTGGCGTAGAGCCCTTCGACCGCCGGAAATGGCGGTTTGAGGCGCGGCTGCGCCCGCTTGCCCTCGAGCGAGTCGAGCATGGCGGTCTCCTCGCCGCATATATAGGCGCCGGCGCCGCAGTGAATGTGCACTACAAAGCTGAAGTCCGAGCCCAGAATTCGTCGTCCGAGATATCCCTTCGCCTCAGCCTCGACGATTGCTTGCTCCAGCCGCCGGATCGCCAACGTGTATTCCCCGCGGATGTACACATAAGCGGTTTGCGCCCCAATCGCGTAGGAGCTGATCGCCATTCCCTCAATGAGCTGATGCGGGTCCCGCTCCATGATGATGCGGTCCTTGAAGGTACCCGGCTCGCCCTCGTCGGCATTGCAGCAGAGATATTTGGGCTTGTCGGCATTTTTCGGCACGAAGCTCCATTTCATCCCGGTCGGGAACCCGGCGCCGCCGCGACCGCGCAGATTGGACTGCTTGACAAGATCGATGATCTCGTCGGGCGTGTGTGTGTGCAGCGCCTTCGCCAGTGCCTGATACCCACCCCCGGCCTCGTAGGTCGAGAGCAGATGGCTGTCCGGCATTTCGATGTTCTTAAGCAGGACCGGTTCGAACATGGCGCTATTCCGATAGGTTTGCAGCGGCACGATCAGCGCCGGTTGCTTGCAACACCGACGCCCGCAGCTCGTTAAGGAGCGTGTCGATCCGTGCGATATCAAGATCGCCGTAATAGTCGTCGCCAACCTGCATCACCGGGGCCATCTCGCATGCACCGAGGCATTCGACGGTTGAAAGCGTGAACAGTCCGTCCGGGGTCGTGCTACCCTTCTTGATTCCAAGCACCGCCTCCATGTGGTTCAAAAGCTCCTCTGATCGGCGCAACATGCAGGAGACGTTATCGCAAAGTTGCAGGTGGAAGATGCCCACCGGCTCCGTGCGGAAGAGCGTGTAGAAGGTCGCCAGTTCGTAGACCCAGATTCGCTCGATTCCGAGGATATTGGCGACCTCTTCCAGCACCGGGCCGGGCAGATAGCCATATTCCTTCTGCGCGATCAAAAGCGCGGGCATGATCGCCGAGCGATTGTCCGGATACGGCGCCGCAGCCGCTTCGATCTTCTCGCGCATCGTCATAGTGTCCAGATCCCTTTCTACTTGTCCACCTCGGCCATCACCGGGTCGAGACTGCCCAGAACAGCGATCATGTCGGCGAGGTAGTGCGCATTGCCTGCACCGAACAGGCCCTGAAGGTTAACGAATGAGGGTGCCCGCACCTTCATTCGGAACGGTTTCTCCGACCCGTCGCTGATGATGTAAAACCCAAGCTCGCCTTTTGGCGCCTCGATGGCCGAATAGACTTCGCCCCTTGGCACCTTGAAGCCGTAAGCCGACAGGTCGAAGTGCTGGATTAGCGCCTCCATCGAGCAATGCACCTTGTCCTTGTCAACCGGGAAAGCGACATTCGGCATGTCGATCTGGAACGGTCCCTCAGGCATCTGGTCAAGGCATTGTTCAATGATCCGGACGCTTTCGCGCATCTCTTCGACCCGGCACAACCATCGCGCGTAGCAATCGCCCTCGTTACGGGTGATGACCTTGAACTCGACCTCGCCATAAATCTCGTAAGGCTCGTCGCGACGGATATCCCAGTCAACGCCGGAGGCTCGTAGGTTGGGTCCGCTCAGGCCAAGATCGATAGCGTCCTCGGCGGAGATTACGCCGACCCCCTGCGTGCGCTTCAGGAACACCCGATTGTGCTGGATCAGCCGTTCATAGTCACGGATACGGTTGGGGAAGATGTCGCAGAATTCCCTGATCTTGGGGAAAAAGCCGTCGGGCAGGTCCTCGCGCACACCGCCGACCCGACAAAAGGAGGTGTGCATGCGCGCGCCGCTGATCATCTCAAACAGGTCCATGATCATTTCGCGCTCGCGCATGGCATAGAGCAATGCGGTCATTGCGCCAAGATCCATCGGCAACGCCCCCGTGATCAGGAGATGACCTGAGATCCGCGCCAGTTCTGCCATCAGGACGCGGATATATTGCGCGCGGAGCGGCGCCTTGATGCCGAGGAGCTTTTCTACCGCGAGTGCAAAGGCCAAATTGTTCGACGGTGGGCAGAGATAGTCTAACCGATCGGTCAACGGAAAAATCTGGGTGTAGGTGAAGCTTTCGGCGAGCTTTTCTGTGCCGCGGTGGAGATAGCCAATATGCGGGTCGACGCGCGCGACGTATTCGCCCTCAAGCTCAAGGACGAGCCGAAGCACACCATGGGTACTTGGATGCTGCGGGCCAAGGTTGAGAAGCACCTCTTTCGTGCTGGGGGTGTTCGCCGCCGTTCTGCTTAGTTCCGTGACTTCGGTCATCTAAAGTTCCCGGTGTGGTGTGGATGCGCCTTTACTCATGGAATGTTCTTGGTGGCCAGGTCAGGTTCTGTCGGCGGCGGACCTTCGACACCGAACGGGTTCAGCTTGTCCTTGTAGCCCCGAAGCGGAAAATCCTTGCGCTGCGGGAAACCCTCGAACCCTTCCCACATGTAGATTCGGCGCAAGTCGGGGTGGCCTTCGAATTCTATCCCGTACATGTCCCAGGCTTCGCGCTCATGCCAGTTGGCGGTCCGCCAGATCCCTGTCACCGATGGGACCTTCGGTGGATCGCCGAGGCGGCACTTGATGCGAACGCGCCATTTGTTGGCGAGCGAGTAGAGGTGATAGACGGCCTCAAACCGCGGCACCTCGGGATAGTGATCGACCCCGCAGATATCCGACAGGAAATTGAACGAAAGCGCCGGATGTTCCTTCAGGAACCCGCAAAGGTCGACGATCCGTTCGGGCGGCGCAGAGAAGGCGTGCACACCATGCAAAAAGCCAAGATCCTCGATTGCCTCGCCGAAACGCTCTGTGATTGGGGCGCGGTTGAAGGGCGTTTCCATGCTCATGGTACCCCAAGCCGATCCAAGGGGGTCCCCTCTAGCGCGCGGGATTTTTTTATTTTCTCCTGGAGCAGGAGAAAGCCATGCATCAGTGCCTCGGGCCGCGGCGGGCAGCCGGGCACATGCACATCCACCGGCACAAAAGTTTCCGCGCCCTGAACCACCGCATAGGTGTTGTAGACCCCTCCTGAGATGGCGCAGGTGCCCATCGCGATCACCCAGCGCGGTTCCGGCATCTGGTCATAGAGCCGGCGCACCACGGGAGCAAATTTTCGCGTTACGGTGCCGGCGATAATCATCACGTCGGACTGGCGCGGCGATGGCCGGAACACCACGCCGAACCGGTCAAGGTCGTAGCGCGCGCAGCCCGCCGCAATCATCTCGATGGCACAGCAGGCGATGCCGAAGGTTTCGGGCCACAGCGCCGATCTTCGGCTCCAGCTGATAATGCTGTCGGCCGTCGTGAACAGCACGCTGTCGCGGAACCCGTTGCTCACGTTTCCCATTCCAGCGCTCCTTTCCGCCAGGCATAGGCAAAGCCTACAAGGAGCAGCATCATGAAAACGACCATCTCGACATAGCCGACAAGCCCGATGTCTTTGAGAACAACGGCCCAGGGAAAGAGGAACATCGTCTCGACATCGAAGACCACCAAAAGGATCGCAAGGATAAAGAACTGCACCTTGAAGCGGCCCCCGGCTGCTTCGCCTGCCGGGTCCATGCCGCATTCGTATGGCATGTTTTTTGCGGGATAAGGATTGGACGGGCGCAGTAGCGAAGAGACGAAAAGCGTTCCCAACGTCACCAGAACAACTCCGGCAACCATGAAAAGAACCGGCAGGAATTCCGCAGCTGTCATATCGCCCTGCCCCGGTCTCCCGAGGGCTTTGCTCAGGCCGCGCCGGCCCACTCGAGCCGGTCATACGGTCGCCCTTGGAAACGACTGGGCAATCCTTTCTTCTTGTTGAAGTTTACGGCGTTAGGAACATCATTGCAAATCCAATCGATCAGCCGCCAAATGCCGCATATTGGGCAAGCCTCAGAAACAGCGCCGGAAACAGGCCAATGCCAATCGTGGCGGCGGCGGTGAAGGCGAGGGTGGCACGCACCAGCGGCGTCAGGGCAGGATTGAATTGCCTCATGGGCTCGCGCATGTAAATCACCATGACGATGCGGATGTAAAAATAGGCAGCAACGGCACTCAGCAGCACCGCGATCACGCTCAATATGACAAAACCTCGTTCGACGAGCGCGACTAGCACGTAAAATTTGGCGAAGAACCCGGCCGTCGGTGGAATGCCAGCCAACGAAAACAAATAGATGAGCATCAACAGCGCCAGCATGGGATGCGACTTGGAAAAGCCCGCGTAGTCTTCGATAAGCTCGCCGGAGAAATCGCCGTTGCGCATCATGATGACGGCGCCGAAAATGCCGAGATTCATGAAAGTGTAGACGAGCAGGTACAACATCACACTGGCAATCCCGTCGACGCCGCCGGCCACGACGCCCAAAATGGCAAACCCGGCATGGGCGATGCTGGAATAAGCCAGGAGGCGCTTGAAATTTTCCTGCACCAGCGCGACGAAACTGCCGAGCGCCATCGTCGCCACCGCAATGACAGCGATGATGATCCAGACATTTGAATTGGCAACAAGCGGATTGAGAAACACCCTCAGGATGACCGCAAACGCGGCAGCCTTGGGGCCTACCGACATGAACGCGGTGATCGTCGTTGGCGCGCCTTCATAGACGTCGGGCACCCACATGTGGAATGGTACCGCGCCGACCTTGAAGACCAGTCCCGCGACAACGAAGACAACCCCCAGCAGCAATCCAGGATCAAGCGGATCGCCGGTCACGGCCGTCGCCATGGCGCCGAGTTGCGTCGTGCCGGTGATCCCGTAGACCAGCGAAACGCCGTAGAGGAAGATACCGGTCGAGACGGAACCGAGGATCACATATTTCAGCGCTGCCTCGTTCGACCGCGGCTCCTGCCGCAGGAATCCGGTCAGCACATAGGTGCAAAGCGCCATCAGTTCGAGGCCCACATAAATCGACAAAAGATCCGTCGCCGAGGCCATTATCATCATTCCCGAAAGCGCAAAGAGCAGCAGCACATAGTATTCGCTGCTGCCGATCCCCTCGACATCGGCATATTTGCGCGATAGCAGGAACGTCAGGACCGTGGCGAAGTAAAACACGACCTTGAAGAAAACCGAGAAGTGGTCGGCAATGAACATGCCCGTGTAGGCGGGCCGCACCTCGCTTGCCAGCATCAGCGTTCCAAACGCGGCAATAAGCACGACGTTAATGGAACCCCACACAACGAAATGTTCCTGATCCTTGCGCCCGAATTGTCCGAAAATCAGCAGGATGCAGGCTCCGGTGACCACAACGATCTCGGGCAGGCTTGCCAGAATCGACTGGAAAAGCGCGGCGTCGGTCATTGGCCGCCCCCCTTGCCATGTACCTGCGCCAGCAAATGCGTCACCGATGCGTCGATGATGTTGAGAAAGGGTTTCGGATAAAGGCCCACCCAAAGCACAAGGACAGCCAGTGGCAAGATCGCGGCCATTTCTCGGCCATTGACGTCGCGCACTTTCAACCGGCCCGCGATACTTGCCTGGCCAAGTGCAACTTTTCCGTACATGCCAAGCAGGTAGGCTGCACCAAGCAACGCACCCAAAACGGCGACCGCGCCGACGGCGAGGTTGGCCGCAAAGGCACCCGAAAGCACCAGCAACTCGCCCACGAAGGAATTCGTGCCCGGCAAGGCCATCGAGGCCAGGGTAAAGAGCGCGAGAAACGAGGTATAGACCGGCGCCACCTTCATCAACCCGCCATAATCGGAGATGCTACGCGTATGTGTCCGCTCATAGATCAGACCAACAAACAGGAACAATGCGCCCGTCGTCACGCCATGATTGAACATTTGCAGGATACTGCCCTCGAGACCGTGGAGGTTCAGTGCGAAGATCCCGAGAGTCACGAAGCCCATGTGGCTGATGCTGGAATAGGCCACTAGCTTTTTCAGATCGTCCTGCGCCAATGCAAGTAACCCGCCATAGACGATGGCAATGGCCGAAAGTGCCAGCATCAAGGTTGAATAATACACCGACGCCGCCGGCAGTATCGCCAGCGAGAACCGCAAAAATCCGTAGGCGCCCATCTTCAGGAGCACTCCGGCGAGGATGATGCTGCCGGCTGTCGGTGCCTGCACATGAGCGTCCGGCAGCCAGGTATGGACCGGGACCATCGGCACTTTGACCGCGAAGGCAATCAGGAAAGCGAAAAACAGCCAGGATTGGATCCCGAACGGCAAATCGTGCGCAGTCAGGGCAAGGATATCGAAGGTCTTGCCACCCTGGAGATAAAGAACGATGACACCGATCAGAAAAATGAGGCTGCCTGCGAGCGTATAGAGGAAGAACTTGAAAGCCGCATACACCCGGCCCTCGCCACCCCAGACGCCAATCATAAGGTACATCGGGATTAGCATGGCCTCCCAGAAGACGTAGAACAGGAACAGATCGAGCGCGCAAAATACCCCCAGCATCAGCGTCTGCATGATTAGCAGGCTAATCATGAACGCCTTTACTTTGCGCTCGATCGCGACCCATGATGCAAGGACGCAGATCGAGCCCAACAGCGCAGTCAGGACTACGAAGAGCGTGCTGATCCCATCGATGCCAAGTGCATAGGTAATGCCAAGCGCCGGCACCCACGGGCGCATCTCGGTGAACTGCATCGTGTATGTGGTGGTGTCAAAGCGGGCCAGCATGGCGATGCAGAGCCCGAGATCGATGATGGTGATAGCCAACGCAGTCCACCGCACCGCATTGTCGCTGCGAAGAAAAAGGAGCAACGCTGCCCCGGCCGCGGGCGTGAATACGATGAGGCTAAGTAGCGGGAACCCCATCTCGCGCCCCTACTGCCACGCCACGACAAACACGATGGTGGCTGTTACCACGCCAAAGAGCATCGCAAGCGCATAATGGGTGACAGTGCCGGTCTGGAGCCGCCGCAGCGCTTCGCCGCCGCGCAGGATCGAGCGGGCAATACCGTTTACGACGGCGTCCACACCCGAAAGATCAATCCGCAGTCCTGCGCGCGCCGCCACATGAAGGAACGGCCAAGCTGCGGTCTCGGACACATCACTGACTGCCTTCTCATAACACGCCACGGGCTTTTCCGCGAACCACATGAAGGCACGCGCACCCTTGCGGTAGAACCAGTCAGTGTCGATACTGATCGTGTTCTCCGGGTCGAGCGCCTTGAGGAAGAGCACAAACCCAAGGGCCGTGAACATCAGCAAGCCAAGGCTCTCGGTGACATGGGCGCCGGTGTAGGGTTCGAAATCGACCGGATAGGGCAACAATGCATAAATTGGCGCGGGGAACACGCCGATCGCAATGCAGAGCACCGCCGCCAGTCCCATGGCAACCAACATGTTGCGCGGTGGCTCTCGCGCCGCCAGCTTCTGGTCCTTGCCGAAGAACATATAATAGGGGAGTTTCAGTCCCGTGTGCAGGAACGTCCCTGACGACGCCATCGTCAGAGCCAGCACGACTAACGCGCGATGATCCTGTTCGGCGGCGGCAATCACCATCGACTTGGTTACGAAACCCGAGAAGAACGGAAATGCCGAGATCGCAAATGCGCCAACCATGTAAAGCGCAAGGGTCAGCGGCATGGTCCTGTAAAGTCCGCCGAGTTCAGTTAGCTTGCGGCGTCCGGTGACGTAGATCACTGCCCCCGCACCCATAAACAGCAGCGCCTTGTAGAGAATGTGCGCGAAAGCATGGCTGGTGGCTCCATTGATTGCCATCTCGGTGCCGATGCCGACGCCCGCCACCATGTATCCCACCTGGCTGACGATGTGATAGGCTAGGAGCCGCCGACAATCGTTCTCGAGCACCGCGTAGACAACGCCGTAGAGCGCCATCGCGGTACCGAGCCAGACCAGAAGCTCGGTCCCCGGATACGCACGAGCCAGTACGTAGACGGCGGTCTTGGTTGTAAAGGCGCTCATGAATACCGCCCCGGTGACAGTCGCCTCCGGATAAGCGTCGGTCAGCCAGGCGTTGAGCGGCGGCACGGCGGCGTTGAGCAGGAAACCGGCAAGGATCAGATAGGCGCCGGTGTCCATCGCGCCTCCGATCGGGCCGAAGAGCAGCGACCCGGTGGCGACCCTGTGGAGAATGATGCCACTGAGCAGAACGACCCCACCGGTTATATGGACCAGGAGATATCGAAATCCGGCGCGGACCGCCTGTTCGCTGCGCTGCGCGAAAACCAGAAAGGCAGAGGCAAATGCCATGCCTTCCCAGAACAGGTAGAGGGTCAGGTAGTCGCCTGCGAATACCACCCCAAGCGCACTACCGACATAGATAAATGCAGCTACATGCTGCCCGGCACGCGTCAGGTGCAACGCATAGGTCATTCCAATCAGCGCCATGATCGTGAAGACGGTTGCGAAGACGATACTAAGCTTGTCCACCTTCGCGATCAGGATTTCCTGTCCGAAGATTTGCATTGCGCCGTAGCTGCCAGGCTGCATCGTGAGCACGGTGAGGATGGCAAGTGCCGGGATCAGAAGCAGATAGGCCTTACGGATGCCCCCTTTGAGAAGAACAATGGGCAAGGCACCGGCAATAAAGAGCAAGGCGGGATGGATGAAGTCAGTCATAATAGTCCTCGCGCCGCATGAGCCCACCCTGATGGCCGAGGAACTTGGATACGAAAATCAAAAGTACGCAGGACACGAAGCCATAGACGGCCGACCAGCCAGGCAGTCGGTGCCATGGGTATTCGGCGTGTTCGCGGGGAACAAAAAAATCGGCGGCGACGACCAGAAAGAGCAGTAGATAGAACAGCCTGCGGCGTTGAATTGTGTATTCTTCATCACCGAAAAAATTGACGACACGTTTGATCATTTGACAACTCCTTGCGCCAGGGCGAGGAAATAGTCGGGGAAGATACCGACCAGTACCGACAGGACGGCGGTCGCGACAAGCGGGATCGTCATCATCGGGATTTCACGAACGGGCGCCGGGTCTTTCTGCGCCTCGGTTCCGAAAAAAGCGATATAGGTCACTGGCAGGAAATAGGCGGCGTTCAGGACCGAGCTCACCAGGAGCACGACTAGGAACGTGGTCTCCCCTGCCTGCGCCGAGCCCAGCGCCAGATACCACTTGCTAACGAAGCCAGCAGTGGGCGGAACCCCGATCATGCTGAGCGAGCCGACGAAGAAGGCCCCCATCGTCCAGGGCAGTCTGCGCCCGATACCAGCCATATCGCTGATGTTACGCTTGCCGGATGCACAATAGATGGAGCCGGCACAGAAAAAGAGGGTTATCTTGGAAAATGCATGTGCTGCAATGTGGATAATTCCGCCGACCATCGCGACGGGAGACAACAGGACGGCACCGAGCACGATGTAGGAGAGTTGGCTCACCGTCGAATAGGCTAGCCTTGCCTTCAAATCATCCCGTGTCAGGGCGTAGACGGATGCCATCAGGATCGTAAAGGAGACCAGATAGGCCGTGGCGAGGCCGAGACCCGTTCGGTCCACCAGGCCTGCGCCAAATATATGAAACACCACCCGAAGCACACAGAACACGCCCATCTTGACCACCGCAACCGCATGCAAGAGCGCGCTGACGGGCGTCGGCGCCACCATCGCGGCAGGCAGCCAGGCGTGCATCGGCATCACTGCAGCCTTGGCGAAGCCGAAGAGATAACAGAAATAGACGACCGTCAGCAGCGGCACCGAAGCATTGACGTCTGCCAAAAGCCCCCCGGCTACAAAGTCAAGCGACCCGGCGATTTGGTAGGTCAGCGCCAGCGCCGCGAGCAGCACACTTTTGGACGCCCCCATCAAATAGAAGAGGTATTTGCGGCTGCCCGCCCAGCTTTCTTCGTCTTCGTGGTGGTAGACGAGTGGATAGGTCACGAGGCTGAGCACCTCGTAGAAGATCACCAGCGTAAACAGATTGGCAGCGAAGGCGCCCCCCACGGCCGCCGCAAGACTGGTGGCGAAACAGGCGAAGAACCTCGTCTGCGCATGCTCGTTCAAGTGTCGCATGTAGCCGATGGAATAGATCGCCGCCATGATCCATAGCAGCGACGAGACGCTGGCAAACACCATACCGAGCGCATCGACCCGAAAAGCGAAGGCGATCCCTGGCAGTATCTCGAACAGGTGCAGATCGACCGTCCCACCTGCCAGCACAGTAGGCGCCATCGAGGCGACAATTGCGAACATGGCGATCGCGGCCAGGGGCGAGATGGCGTCGCGGAGTTTTTCGTGGTTGCGAAGAAAAAGGACTGCAGCGGCCGCCAGACCCGCGACGGCGACGGCAAGCAGCGGCCGGATCGATATCACGGGGTCCAAGCCGCTATCCTTTCATGATGGTTACATCGTCGACCTTGAGTGTGGATTTGTTCCTCACAAGGGCGACCAGGATACCAAGGGCAACGGCAACCTCCGCCGCAGTGATCGCTATGACGAAGATGGCGAAGATCTGGCCACGGAAATCGCCTTGGGTCTGTCCGAAGGCGATGAAATTGATGTTGACCGAGTTGAGCAGCAGCTCAAGTGACATCAGCACGACCAGAATATTGCGCCTGAGCAGAACGCCCGCCGCTCCGATCACAAAAAGTGCCACTCCGAGCAAAATGTACCACCAGAGCGGAACCATCACCTCGACTCCCTGCGCGCAAGGACGATCGCGCCGACGAGAGCGGCCAATAGAATGACGGAGGCGGCTTCAAATGGAAGAAGATAGTCGGCAAAAAGGGTTGTGCTGAGTTGCCTGATATCATCGCCGCGCACATTGACAGGCACCTTGGTCAAAAAACGCTTGCTCCACAAAACCAGCACAAGCATTTCGAGCCCAAGCACGATGAGGAGCGCAAGCGCCGGAAGGCTGCTGCCCGGCAAGAACCGTTGCGAGATCGCTTCGCGCACATCGATCATCATGATTACAAACAGGAAGAGGACCATGATCGCGCCGACATAGACGAAGATCTGGATAACCGCGAGCAACGGCGCCTCCAGCAAGATGAATATTGCCGAAATCTGCAGGAAACAGGCCATCAGCGCCAATGCGCTGTGAACCGGATTGCGCGCCAGGACCACCGTCAGGGCCGTAATCACGGACACCGTAGCGAACAGAAGAAAGAACCCCTGATCCATCGACGCCCCGACTTTCCAACGCGACTGTCACTCGGCGCGAGATGGGCGGATTTGAGATGGCGCCGCACTTTAGATGCGTTTTGCAAATTGTGCCCTAGTATCGGATTTTTCACAAGATTATTGTCATCAGCAGATCAACGCTGGGCTCGCCGGATGTGGCGATGACTGTTCTTTTGATCAGCATTGGACCCTATCCGCAGATCACCATACCGCTCTGCGGCTTCTGCAATGGTCGCAACCCATCGCCTCACAGAAGACCGCGCTCGATCACATATTCACAGGGTGAATAGCCTTCGTCCGGCGGGCCTTTTTGATCCGCCTGAAAATATCCGCTCGCCTTTGGTAAGGGGTCGGCAGTCTCGATACATGTCGACAAAAATTATCTGGCGATAATTTGGAAATTCAATGCGAAAACTCCCTTTGAGTCACGCTGACGTAACGCTTGGACCAATAAGTTCGCACCATGTCCTCGATACCTGATCAAAGAAAAAAAGAATGAGGTATGCAGTTGGGTGAGGGGCAAGCAGTGGGGGAATTGGCCGTAATTCCATGGTAGATGATTTGGAATGGGCTAAGCGCTGTTGGTGAACAGGAAGCCAAACAAGAATTCAGAAAAATATTGGCAAAATCCCCATTTCAAACGCGCCTTAAAAGGCGCGTTTTGTTTTTGGAGGTTTTCGGCGCACGCGACCACTTTCGATGGACCTGAACCGGACTTTAGAATCGTCCTTTTCGGCTGAAGTTGTCCTCAGGCAATGTCTGAACGGCGCCTATTGCCGCTCGGCTTCGGCCTTCCATCGGCGTTTTTCCCCCTATTGGAAAAACCCTCGAAACCTTGAAAATGTGCGCCTTTGCGGAAACAAATAGCGCGACGCCTTTGCACGATTCCATGGGGCATAGCGTCAAACCGCCTTTACGCGCCGACCGGCGTACGGCCTTGAGCGACACGCCTTCTGTTCAACGCAGCCATGTTGGAAAAAGATGCGCTTGCCCTCGCGCCGTGTGGTCACTCCTTGATTGCGAGGCAGGCGCCGGTCTTCAAACTTTGCAGGACGCTCAATACGCGTTGCTCCAGGATATCGGGTGTGAGCGTTCCTTGAACGCGCAGGACTGGAGCGGTCTGTGCATTCAACCATGCCTCGTGTCTTGCTAGATTACGTCCAGGAAAATCCGGTTTGTCGTATTGAGCGGCCCAGGCTGCGAAGGCGGTATGGATATCATACATATCGCCCGCAGGCTGGATGCGTTTTCCATACCGCTCGTGCTCACGCGCCAGAAGTCTCTCCATCCGCACAGGCGTTGGGGTGTAGACAAATACGATCAAGTCGACCTCGGCAATGAGGGGATCGCCCCAACCATCCAACGCTCCCGACAACACCCACCCCGCTTCGCCCAAGGCCTCCCGGATCAGTTTTAATCGATCCTCCGGCGGTCGCTTGGTTGAGAACGGAGGATTGGTTGGGTACCAATAATAGTCGTCGCAATCCACATGGCGAATTCCCAATGCCGTAGCAAGGCTCTTGCCCAGGGTAGTAACGCCGGAACACGAAGCGCCAGTGATATAGATGCTGGGGTTGCTCATTTGTCATTGCCTCCCCTTTGCAACATGAAACTTTTCATCCCTCTTGAATAGCCAATTCGTCCCCGAGCCATCTCCTCGGTCGCTGTTTCGGTTCCACGTGACCGCCGTTCACCCGCGGTTCAGGCAAATGGTCATATCACTGAGATCAACATGCCACACTCAAGGAACCACAATATGAAAAAATCCCTTGCTGTCCTTTTGATAGCCGCCGTCGCAATCGGCGCGATTGGCTTGCCTTCATCGCCGGCTTCAGCAGGTGACTACTATGATGGTTGGTCATCAGGATCCGAGTGGCGTGGTCGCGATCGCGATCGCTATGACCACCGTGATCGTGGGTGGGACAACGGATACGGCCGAGACCGCCGCTACAGACGTGACGGAAACAACCACAAGAAGCGCGATGCTGCGCTCATTGCCGGTGTTGCGGGGCTTGCCCTCGGCGCCGCCATCATTGGACTTTCGAACCGAAGCCAAGGTGCCCCTGCCCGGCCCGGCGATCGATTGATTTATGATCCAAACTACTAAGGAACGCTGGCCTGGCACTCCGCACAATTCGGGCGGAGTGTCGGCCCTGACGCTTCCTTCTGGAGCGGCGAAGCAGGCTGGCCACGGCAACTCGTTAGCACCCCAGAATGCTAGATCAGTTACGAAACTGTAACGGAAAAACGGACGGCATCGGGGTTCTCCACCACCTTACTCTCCTATCAGCCAGAAGCGAGCTTCAACGGCGATTGCACGATCTATGCTTAGCCTCGCGACAAGGTCGCCGAGATAAAAGTTTACGTGTGTTATGGGACGACACGCTAAAAACGCCATTTGCTATAAGGTTCGCGAGCCAGCGCGTCTGTTGATCGGAACTTCCTTACTGAAGCTGGGGCTTTTTGAGAAAACTGCTACGGTCGCCTGATTTGACTCTTATCCACTGTTCGCGTCCATTGCGTGAGACCCTCATCGTTATCTCTGCGCCAGCGGGGCCGCTTGTCCAAACCTGCCGATAAAAATCCGCGAGCCCGTCGACTTCGCTGCCCCTCATCTCCAATATGATGTCACCGGACCGCAAGCCAGCCCGAGCTGCCGGACCTTTTCGGGCGACGTTGATAACCACAACCTTACCATCGATCTCTGCCGAGAAGGCCCCCAGCCACGGTCGTGGTGGCTTGTTGACCCTGCCCCGATTGAGAAGATCATCGAGAATTGGCGGCAACAGATCGATCGGGACGACCATGTTCACGTCCGCAATCATTTCATTCGCGCTTGTTTGCAGCCGAAGTGAAGCGATGCCCAAAAGTTTGCCGTCCGCGCCAACCAGTGGGGCTCCTCCCCAGGAAGGGTGGGCCGGCGCGATGAAGAGCGCCTCATCCAGGAGATATTCCCAATAGCCAGCGAATTCCTGCTTGGCGATAATGGTTCCGCGGACGGATTGACCAATACCGTCCGCCAACCAAACCGGATCGCCTATCCGGGCTTCGTCGGAATTGCCAAAGTCCATTGCGGGAAGTCCAATCGGTCCGATCGCCTGCACCAGGCCAAAGCCAGTTTCCTGATCGTAGGCAAGTGCATGACCTGGCACGACTTGACCGTCCTGGCGCGTTAGCCAAATCTCCTCGGCCTCGGTTATCAGATATCCGATGGTAAGGACCAGTCCATTCTCACGGATGATAACACCGCTCCCCTCCCTCAACGTGCCCAGCGTGCCTGCAGTAAAGGCGTCGTCCGGGATCAAGGAGCGGACCGTAACGATGGAGGGCAAAATCTTATCGATGTGCATGGTTAAAATCCCAAAGCATCACGCTCAACCGCATATCCCTTGGCAGCGCAGCTTGTTTTTTACAAATATGAACCCGCAATCCGGCTGACAAGGCCGGGACCGACGCCTAAAACCCGCGCTCATCCGCAATGAAGCTAGTGACGCCGAGCGGGTTCGACAATGGCGTCAAGCAAAAACCCGGAGCGATATGGAGCGCTGCTGAATGTATGGTATGCAAAAAATCGAGAGCGGACCACTACAGCAAATAAGTTATCACAGAAGACGTTCCCCTCCTCGTCGCGCTCGCTCTCCTCAATTCAGGCCGCAGCCATCGAGCTTATTGAAAAGGCCATGTCCGATGGGCGCAAAGACCCCGTCGTCAAGGCTGTGGCCAGCCAACGCTCCAAAGGTCGCCCCTCTTCGTTTGCTACAGCCACCGTCCGACGCGGGCCTTGTAAGCGAGATAGACGTCACCGAACTTCCGCTCGAGATAGGCCTCCTCGCGGGCGACCACCCCGTAGCGGATGACGAAATAGAACGGAACAAGCAAGACGATGAGCCACAGGCTGTCGAAGGCAATGGCAAGGCCGATGAGCCCGAGGAACATGCCGATATAGATCGGATTGCGCGTGAAGCGGTAGGGGCCCTCATTGACGATTGTGGCCGTCGGCCGGGTGGTCATTATCTGCGTGCCCGCGCGGCGGAAGGTCGTTGCCGCCCAGATCAATAGCGCCAGGCCGGCGAGAAACACGATGCCGCCGAACACGCCCGCCGGTATGGCGGCCGGCAGGAACGGCAAAGGATGGAGCCGGTCAAGCGTCAGCCCGGCAATCGAAGCGAGCGCCCAGGCGATGGGTGGGCGCACCACCGCACCTGAACTATCGCGCAAATTCCCGTTCGCATCGTTCATGCCACCCCTCCGATCGGCTACGAGTAGCTTACATCGCCTCGCAAGAGATTTGAAGGCGGAGCGCCGCGAACAGCCAAGGATCGGATTCTTCCGACATTCTCTCAAGTGGCGCGATCATGCGCCGACATACGCAAGCAGTGGGTCATAGTTTCCCGCATCAGGGGGCAGTCCCCGCAGATGATCTCGTTCGCCGGTGCCAATCTCGACAAATCACGCCGTCAAAACGGTCTGTTCCGCCGCGCTCTTCGCTTCCGTTTCGCGACGAGCATTCCCCAATCTGGCTGACGATTTTGTCACTTGCCGCTATACGTAGACGCCTACCCAAAGGGTATGGTGCCGGAGATCATCCTTGGTTGCTCCTAGATAGCTTGTCTTGAACGATCCGTGCCCAAAGATTCGTCTTTCGGCAGTGGCATGCCAAAGTTTGAGACTTTGCTATCGAGGATCGACGTCTTGGCCCTGCCCTGCCCAACCCAGCACAGACACGACTGCCTCCAGTGTGGGGTTCCGTTGAGCTGGAAATTGTAATCGCACCGATTGTGTCATTGCGCTATTTCACGCCGAGGCCGGCCTTGAGGCCGCCATCGATCAGGAAGTCGCCGCCTGTGCAGAACTTCGAACGATCCGACGCAAGGTAGGCGATAAGTTCGGCCACCTCGTCGACTTCGCCGATACGGCCGATCGGGTGTGCCGCACCAAAACGCCGGAACACATCCTCCACGTCCGCACCTGGCCCATCAAAGGTAAGGGCCGCCTGGGCGAGCAGCGGCGTGCGGACCGAGCCGGGGCTTACCGAGTTCACCCGGATCTGGGCGCTCGCATGATCGATGGCCATGGCGCGCGTCAGCGCGTGTATAGCCCCCTTGGAGGCCACATAGGCGGCGACGTTCTGCTGGCAGGCATGGCCCTGAACCGAAGCGACATTGACGATCGAGCCGCCCTTGCGTTTTTCCATCAGCGGTATGCCGAAATGCGCGGTCAAATGGATCGATCCGACATTGACGGCAAGACAGTGTGAGAAGACCAACGAATCGGTGGTCACCACCGTTCCATAGGGGTGGATTGCCGCCGAATTGATGATGATGTCGAGGCCTCCGAATTGCTGCGCGAGCTTGTCAACCGCAGCGTCGACCTGGTCCGCATTGGAAACATCGGCGGTAGAGACCGAAAGCTGCACTTGTTCGTCCGCGGCAAGCTTCGCCAATTCCAGATTGGCGGCCGGATCAATGCCGAGCGCAACCACACTCGCCCCGGCGCGCGCAAGCCTGAACGCTGCACCGCGCGCGATGCCCGAGGTGCCGGTTACGAGTGCCACCTTGCCTTCGAATTCCCCGGAATAGTCAAAGCTCATGGAATGCCTCTTCCTGCCTATTATGCCCTGTTTTCGTCGATCTCTGATGCTGGCACCGTCAGTTGCCTTGACGGCTCGGCCGCTTCATCCTCGGCCGATGGCTCAAGGAAGCGCCGTGCAAACTCCAGATGACGGCTCATCAGATAGGCATAGGCGATGCGATCGCGGCTGCGCATGGCGTCGATAATTTCCGCATGGGCCCGGCGGGTTTCACCGAGCATGCTCACATCTTTCTTGCCCACCGTCATGACGTGCGTAATCACCGGTTTCAACAGCTGATAGGTCTCCCTCAGCGTGCGGTTGCCGGTCAATTTGATCAACGCGAAGTGGAAGTCGAAATCACATTCGGCCGCCTCATGTGCCGACCTCGCATCAAGAATGCGACGGTTGATCATGTCGAGTTCGGCAAGATCGGCATCGCTGGCGGACTGCAGGACCTGGTCGCCGAGACCAACCTCGACAATGCGCCTGAAGCTCTGCACATCCTGGAAGGAGGCCGGCGAGAGCTGCAACTGGAAGGCAAACAATTCGCGAATGGCCTCATGGCTACGGTCGCTGATGACCGCGCCGGTCTTGGTCTGCGTGTCGATAAAGCCATATGTCTTCACGACCCGAAGCGCCTCGCGGATTGTGTTGCGGCTGGCGCCAAATTTTTCGCAAAGCTCGCGCTCGGTGGGAAGCGAATCGCCCACCGACAGATTTTCCGCTCCGATGAGGTCACGGATCTGCACGACGACGCGGTCCACCGCCGAAAGGCGGCCGGAGGCGAGCGTCTCTGCATTCTTCAAATTCTTGATACGCAAGGGCCTATCATTTGTTTCGTTGGACAAATGAAACCTATCTACCCGCTCGCGGCGTTCCGTCAAGCCCCCCACGCGTGGTAGTCAGTCGTCAAATGGGTTCTGTCTTGCCATTTGTCCAACAATTGACTAGGAACGCCTTGGATTTCGGAGGATGATCGATGCGCGAATGTTGGCGATGGTTCGGAGAAGACGATCCGGTAACGCTTTCCCATGTCAAGCAGGCGGGTGCCGTTGGCATCGTCTCGGCACTCCATCACATCTATGATGGATCGCGTTGGCCCCAGGCGGACGTCAATCGTCGCCACGCCATCATCCGCGCCGCAGGGCTAAGCTGGGATATCGTTGAAAGCATACCGGTGCACAACGACATCAAGATCACGGGTCCGCGCCGCGCATCCTATATCGATCAGTACAAGGACACGATTCGCGCCGTTGCTGCGAGCGGCGTGAAGATCATCTGCTACAATTTCATGCCTGTGGTCGATTGGGCGCGAACGGACCTCGCCTGGCTTTTGCCCACAACCGGCTACGCCCTGCGCTTTGACGCCGTCGACTTTGCCGCCTACGACGTTTTTGTCATTGACCGCCCGAATGCTGCGGCGTCCTATAGCGGTGCCAGGCTGAAGGAAGCAGAGGCGCGGTTCAAGCAATTGTCGGGCGATGCCATTGCCCGGATCGAGCGCAACGTTATTGCCGGTCTGCCGGCGACCGAGCGGAAATATGACCGCGCTTCATTCAAACAGGCGCTGCTCGACTACGCTGATATGAGCCACTCGGATCTGCAGGCCAATCTCTTCAGCTTCCTCAGGGAAATCGTTCCGGTTGCCGAAGAGCTTGGCGTCAGGCTGTGCATTCACCCGGACGATCCGCCGTTTTCGTTGTTCGGCCTGCCGCGCATCGTTTCGACGGCAGATGACGCGCGCGCCATTCTTGCTTCCGTCGATACCCAAGCCAATGGCCTGACCTTCTGCACGGGGTCGTATGGAACGCGCGCTGACAATGATCTCGTCGGCATGATCCAGGAATTTGGCGGCCGCATCCATTTTGCGCATCTGCGCAATGTCAAACGCGAGGATGACGGCTCTTTCTACGAAGACGAGCATCTGGAAGGCTCCACCGACATGATCGCAGTTGTTACCGCCCTGATCGGCGAAGAACACCGGCGCAAGGCGGCGGGTCGCGAAGATTGCGTCATCCCGATGCGACCCGACCATGGCCATCTTTTGGCGGACGACATTGGCAAGGATCGCATCAACCCCGGCTATTCGCTCATTGGCCGGTTGAAGGGCCTTGCTGAGCTCAGGGGCGTCATGCGCGCGGTCGAACGCTACGCACCTATCGGATAGTGACCCGTCTGTTTTTATATAGGAAATTTACTTGCACAAATGAAAAGTTGTATTATTGATGGAGCAGATCGATCCCGTCTGGTGAGGAGGAAGCCCGATAGTGACGAAGCTGCGAGGATTGGCGTGGGACCACCGCCGGTGCTGGGGACCGCTGGATGCAAGCGTCGTGCCCTATTGCCAGGATCATCCCGGTCTTCAGATCGAATGGGACCGGCGCAGCCTCTATGAGTTCGGCGAGGGATCGCTTGCCGACGTCCTCTCATGTTACGACCTAGTGATCTTCGATCATCCCTTCATCGGCGACATAGCCGAAGGCGACCTGATGGTGCCGTTTAGCGACCACCTTTCGACGGAAGCGCTCAATGCGTTCGCTGGCGATTCCGTCGGAAAATCCTGGATATCCTACGCCAGAAACGAGCGGCAGTGGGCCTTGCCGATCGACGCGGCCTGTCAGGTGGCAAGCTACCGTCCGGATCTTCTCGAGCGCTACGGTGCGCCGCCAACGACCCATACCGAACTAATTGCCCTAGCAAGCAAAATTCGGCAGGACGGCAAGTGGATAGGCCTACCGTCGGTACCCACGGATGCCTTGTGCATGCTTCTTACATTCTGCGCCCAGAAGACCGGCAACGACCTCTACGGTTTCGTGGACAGAAGGGTCGTGGAAAGTGCTGTCGCTGATCTTCAGCAATTGACGGCTCTGGCGCATCCACTATCGCGCCAATGGAATCCCATCCGCTGCTACGATCACATGGTTGCCAACGATGACGTGGTCTACGTTCCCTATGCGTTCGGTTATGTGAATTACGCATCGAAGGCCGATGCCCGGCATCTGCGCTTTACTGACATTCCGGCGGAAAATTGCGCTGGTGCCTTGCTGGGTGGCGCGGGCATCGGGGTCAGCGCACACTCGAAAAATCCTGGGGAGGCGGTCGCCTATGCCATCCACCTTTCGTCGCCACGCTACCAGTGCAGCGCATATGTCGATGCCGGCGGCCAGCCCGGTTCGCTATCGGCCTGGCAGGATGCGGGGGTGAACGGGCGCACACGCAATTTCTTCAAAGATTCGCTCAAAACCATGTCAGCATCCTACCTGCGCCCGACCGACCCCGGTTTTATCGGCTTCTTCCGTCAGGCCGCCGCCGATGTCACAAAGGCAATCTATGGCGAGATGATGCCAAGGGATTTGAGCAGCCTGCTTGATCGTCTTTATACGCAGGCCCACGAAACGCGCCTGCGCCGAAAGGCCGTATGATGAGCGTTTCCAAGATCGAGGTCGCGAGCGAAGACAATGGCAAGGGCGAGTATCGTGCGCCGGCGGCCGAAAAGGTGCTCGATATACTCGAATTCATGGCCGGCCAACCGGATGGCCTGACACAGACGGAGATATCGACCGGTCTTGGCCGTTCCATCCATGAAATCTACCGCATTCTCCTGCTTCTGGAAAAGCGTGGCTACTTGGTGCGCACCAGGTCCGATCGCATCCGCTTGTCGCTCAAGCTGTTCGAATTGGCGCACATGCATCCTCCGGTAAACCGCCTTATTGAGCGTGCCCTGCCGATCATGCGCGATCTTGCGGCCAATACCGATCAGAGTTGCCACCTTGCGGTGCTCGACGACGTCAAGGTGATGATCGCGCTGCAGGTCGATTCGCCCTTGCCGATGCGCTACTCGGTCGCGCTCGGATCGCGCTTTCCGGTGATGGAGACAAGCTCGGGAGCGGTCCTTTTGGCCGGTCAGCCAATCCAGGAACGCGAAGCTGCGATCGCGCGCATTGTCGATTCTGGCGATGCCTACGGTTCGCGGCAGGAGATTGAGGAGCGATTCACGAAGATCGGCGAGCTTGGCTATGAAATGCATGCCTCGCTGGTCGTCGATGCCTGCATCAACATCTCGCTGCCGGTGTGTGACCACACGGGCTTGGTGATTGCTGCGCTTACCGTGCCGTTCCTGCCGCAAAAGCAGGCACGGTTCGATCGGGAGGAGGTCCTGAAAAAGACGATCGAGGCAGCGGGAAGAATTTCTGCTGCACTCGGGGCCCCGGAGCGTTTGCTCTGAGGCGACAAAGGCAGAGGTATCCGGGACGGCAGCTTTGCGTCCAGACCGGTCACACATCACTGTACCAAAGGGAGAGAGAGCATGGGATTGACCAAGAAGTTGCTACTGGCGTCGGCCGCGGTCTTGATTGCCGTTTCGGCGCAGGCACAGAACATGCCGAAGAAGATTGGCTACGTGACCAATTATGCAACGCATGAATGGTATCAGAACGTCATCAAGGGCATGCAGGCGCACGGCAAGGAACTCGGCATCGAGGTCGAGGTCCAGGACGCCAATCTCGACATAGCAAAACAGGTCGCGGCCGCTGAAGATTTCATTGCCAAGGGCGTCGACGTTCTCATCATCACGCCGGTCAACGAAGAAGGTGTCGTGCCGCTGTTGCGCCAAGCAAAATCCGCCAACATACCCGTCGTTCTGGAAGGCAATCCGGTCAAGGGCATGACCACCATGGTTGCGATCTGCGATTACGACACCGGCTATCATTCCGGCGTTGCCGCCGGCAAATATGCCAAGGAGAAGCTTGGCGGCGTTGCCAAGGTGATGAATGTCGGCCTGCCGTTGCTCTCAGCCACGGTCCTGCGGTCGAAGGGCTTCATGGACGGCATCAAGACAGAAATCCCTGACGCGGTCATGGTTCACGATCTCGACGGCGGCGGCAATCCCGACCGCGCGCTGGAAGTGTCTTCCGCAGCGCTGGCCAAGAACGCCGACATCAACATCATTTACGGGATTAACGATTCCTCGTCGCTTGGCGGCCTGCAGGCATGGAAGGCCGCCGGCAAGCCGCAGGACGGATTGCTGACTGTTGGCACTGGTGGTGAAGGCCTTGCTTTCATCAATGCCATCGAGAAGGAGCCATCCTATCGCATCGAGGCGGCCATGTTTCCCGAAAAGGAAGGTTTCACGGCCATCGACGCGGCCGTTAAGCTGTTCAACGGCGAAGAGGTGCCGCAGCATATCGTCAGCCCGACCGCGCCGATGATCGGCGATGAGTGGAAGAAATTCTATGACTATGACGGCAAGACCCGCACCATCAAGTGGGATGCTGTCAACGCGCTGGAGGCTCCGGCCAAGTGCATGAAGACGTCGGCTGACCTGAAAAACTGAGACGTTGGAGAACCGGCCCCGTTCAAAGGCATCGGGGGCCGGGATTTTCCGTGGTTGGACGTGTGACGCCACCCGTGTGATGATGGATTTTTCATGAGCGACATTTCACAACCTGCATTGCCCCGTCGGCGCTCCATCGGCAAGATCGCTGGCAGCGGCCAGATCGTGCTCGGCCTCATCCTCTTCGCCCTGTGCGTGGCGATATCCGTTGTTGCGCCACAATTTTATTCCGAAGCCAACATCATCGCCATTCTTCGCCAGTGCGCACTGGTTCTCGTCGTGGCATCGGGCATGACGATGCTGGTCATCGCCGCCGAGGTCGACCTTTCCGTCGGCGCCTCGCTCGCATTTGTCGGCTGCATCGCCATGGCCGTTCTAAACACGACGACAAGCCTCGCACTTGGCATTCTCGCGGCACTGGCTTTTGCTGGCGGCATTGGTTTCATCAACGGGCTGATCGTCACGCGGCTCAGGGTCAATTCGCTGATCGGGACGATCGGTATGATGATGATGCTGCAGGGCGGTGTCTATCTTTTCACGCGGGAGGCCGTGCAGAACCATCATCAGTTGCCATCTTTCACAGCCCTTGGTGCCGACTATGTTGGACCGATCCCGATACCAGTCATTTTTGCCGCTGTGATCTTTATCGTTGCCTATGTGACGCTGCGCTTCACCACGCTCGGGCGCTATCTCTACGCCGTTGGCGCCAATGAAAAAGCTGTGCGCATGTCGGGCATCCGCTCGGAACGCCTGAAGCTCTTTGCTTTTGTCGTCACCGGACTGTGCGTTGGTGTGGCCGGTCTTGTCCTGTCGTCGCTGATGAACGCCGGCCAGCCGACAGCCGGTCGCGGCTTCGAACTCACCGTGATCGCCGCCGTCATTCTAGGTGGCACCAGCCTAACCGGCGGTCGCGGATCGCTGTTTGGCACGCTGCTTGGCGTCCTCATCCTCAAGGTGATCGACAACGGCATCATCATCCTCGGCTGGAACCAGGACCTGCAGATGGTCGTGCCCGGCGTCGTCATCGTGCTGGCAACATATCTCGATCTGATGCGGAGCAAACACAATGACCGATGACCTTTTGCGGCCCGCGCACGACAACTTCAAGAATGACCCCGATATCCCCGCGCTCGAAATACGCGGCGTCGTCAAGCACTTTCCCGGCGTTCTGGCGCTTGAAAATGTCGACCTGACACTCGAGCCGGGCAAGGTCCATGCCTTGATGGGCGAAAACGGTGCCGGCAAGTCGACGCTGATTAAGATCATGGCCGGTGTCTATCAACGCGATGCGGGAACGATCCGGATCCGCGGCCGCGACGTCGATATCAGGTCGCCGCGCGACAGCCTGCGCGAAGGAATCAAAGTCGTATTCCAGGAGATCGCCCTGATCTCCGAATTCACCGTCGCCGAAAACATCTTTCTTGAGGCCTATCCCGTGGGCAAGGCCGGCTCGATCGACTGGAGGAAGATCAGAGCGGATTCGGCGGCCCTGTTCCAGCGAATTGGCTTCGATGTGGACCCTGCCGCACGCACCGGTTCGCTCCCGGTAAGCCAGCAACAGATGGTCGAGATCGCGCGCGCGCTCGCCCATGAAGCGAGCGTCGTGGTCATGGATGAACCGACTTCGTCGCTGACCCCCCACGAGGTCGCTTTGCTATTCAAGGTAATCCGCCGCCTCACTGCACTCGGCATTGCGGTGGTCTATGTCAGTCACAAGCTCGATGAGGTATTCGAGATCGCCGATACCGTCACCGTCCTGCGCGATGGACACCATATTTCGACGAAGCCCATCGGCGAGCACAGCCACGATACACTAATCCAAGACATGATCGGCCGGCGCATCGACAACCTGTTTCCGCGCAAGCGCGGACCGGCAGGAACGAGGATCGCGCTTACGGTTAAGGGTGTATCCACCGCGCGCAAACTGAAGGATGTGAGCTTCGAGGCCCGCGCCGGCGAAGTCCTCGGTTTCTTCGGGCTGATGGGCGCCGGGCGCACCGAACTTGCCAAGGCAATCGTCGGATATGATCCGATCAGTACCGGAACGGTTATGGTCGACGGCAAGCCGCTTGCGCCGCACAACACACGCAGCGGCGTTCGCCTCGGCGTCGGACTTCTCTCCGAGGATCGCAAGACCGAAGGTCTGATGGGCGAATTGCCGGTTTACCAGAATGCGAGCCTTGCGTCGCTGAATCGCTTTGCTTCGGGCGGCTTCGTCGATACGGTGAAGGAACGGCGCGCGGTTCAGGAATATGTGGACCTCTTCCGGGTGAAGACACCGAGCCTCTTCCAGCAGGTTAAGAATCTTTCTGGCGGAAACCAGCAGAAGGTTCTGATCGCGCGCTGGCTGATGCGCGGTCTCAAGGTCATCGTCGTCGATGAGCCGACACGCGGTATCGATGTTGGCGCAAAATCCGAGATTTTTGCTCTCATCGACCGCCTCGCCAGCGAGGGCCTGGCCGTGGTGATGATGACATCAGAAATGCCGGAACTGCTCGGCCTTTCCGACCGCATCGTTGTCATGTGCGAAGGCCGTGTCACCGCGACGATGTCGCGTGATGATGCCACCCAGGAAAAGATCCTGAACGCCGCAATCGGCCTGACGGGAAAGGACACGCAATGACCACGGTTCTTCATTCAACGCGCATCGAACCGGCCATGCTGGCGCGTATCTTCGGCCGTCAGGAAGTTGCGCTATTGGTCTGCCTCATGATCGTCCTCGCGTTCTTCTCGTTCACGGCGGACAATTTTTTCTCCACCCGCAATATCACCAACGTCCTCGGGCAGGCATCGCTGGCGCTGATCGCGGGCATTGGCTGCGCGGTGGTGTTCATCTCCGGTGAAGTCGATATCTCGATTGGCTCACTGCTCGCCGCCATCGCCTTGCCGTTGATCGTCATCATGAACGACACGAACTCGCTGGCGCTCGGGATCGCGGGGGCGCTGGCGATGGGCCTCATCATAGGTATCATCAACGGCTATCTGACAGCCTATGTCGGCCTCAACTCGCTCATCGTAACGCTAGGAATGATGTTCGTCCTGCGCGGAGGCGTCTATCTTTATACGGGACAACGGGCCATCCCCGATGATGCGGCACTCGACAGCTTCATTGCCCTTTCCGATGGTCGCCTGTTCAACATCCTGCCCTATGCGGCCGTCATTGCCATCATTCTCCTGGTTATCTTTGGCTATGTCATGCACCACCGCTCGTTTGGCCGGCAAATCTATGCCATTGGTGGCAACCCCGAGGTAGCCCGCCTGGCGGGTTACAACGTGCGCCGCGTCAAGTTCATTTGCTTCATCATCAGCTCGTTGCTGGCGACCATCGCCGGCATCATCCTTGCCGCCCGTGTCGGCTCCGCGCAGCACACGGCCGGGCTGAACTTCGAGTTTCAGGTTGTGGCCGCAACCGTACTCGGCGGCGTCAGCCTCGCTGGAGGCATCGGCAGCCTGACCGGAATGGCGCTCGGCGTCCTGATCCTGCAATTCCTGTCCAATGGCCTGCGCGGCCTTGGCCTGCCGACCGAATGGCAGCTGGTCATCACCGGCATGATCATCATAGCTGCGGTCAGCTTTGACGAACTGAAGCGCCGCCGGGCTCTTGGAGAATCATGATGAATCGCCTCGAAGGGAAAACTGTCGTCGTGACCGGCGCTGCCGATGGCATCGGCCTTGCCATATCCGATGGCATGGCGGCAGAAGGTGCCCATGTCTTTCTGGGAGATATTGCCGACGACAAGGGAACCGCGGTGGCCGCGCGGCTGCGCGCTGACGGCCTCAACGCCGATTTTGTTCACTGCGACGTTGCGAATGAAGCTGACATCGCCAGCCTGATTGCTGCAGCCGTGGAAAAGACGGGGCGCATCGACGTTTTGGTCAACAATGCGGCGATCGCAATTGGCGGCATGCCGGTCTATGAAATGACCGACGATGAGTGGCACCGGCTGATCGCCGTCAATCTCACCAGCGTCTTTCGCGGCTGCAAATACGCACTGCCGCATATGATCAGGCAAAAAGCCGGCTCGATCATCAACATGGCCTCGGCGCAGGGACACATCGGTCTCGATGGCTGGACGGCCTATGCCGGCGCCAAGGGCGCAGTTATGTCGATGAGCCGCCAGATGGCGGTGGAGTTCGGCCCGCATAATGTGCGCGTCAACTCGATCTCGCCGGGCACGATCAACACACCGATGAATGAACAGGTCATTGCACAGCTCGGGCCGGGATTGATGCAGTCGTGGATCGGCATGCATCCGATCGGCCGCATCGGCAAACCGTCGGAAGTCGCCGAGGCCGCTATCTATCTCGCCAGCGATGCTGCCGGCTTTACCACAGGCATCGACCTGCGCGTCGACGGCGGACTGACAGCAACGCCCCGCTTCATACCCCATAACTCTTGATTTTTGTGAGACCAGAAAATGAACAAGGCACTCGAAGGCGTCCGCATCCTCGATTTCAGCCATCTGTTGCAGGGTCCGTTCGCGACGCAGATGCTTGGCGACATGGGGGCCGACGTCATCAAGATCGAGCGGGTCGGGTCTGGCGACATGTTTCGCAGCATGACCTTCTTTGCCAAATGGGTCGGCGGTTCGGAAAGCCCGAATTTCCTTGCCTGGAACCGCAACAAGCGCTCCATCGCCCTTAATCTGAAAAGTCGCAAGGTACACACCATCATCATGGATATGGCACGGAACGCCGATGTCGTGGTGCAGAACTTCCGCCCTGGCGTGCTTGCCAAGCTCGGCTACGGTTACGAGGACTTCAAGGCGGTCAATCCGCGCATCATCTACTGTTCCGGGTCCGGCTATGGCGAGGAGGGCCCCTATGTGGACCGTCCCGGCCAGGACATGCTGATCCAGGGACTGGCTGGACTAATTTCAAATACCGGCCGCGGCGATCAGGCGCCAGTTCCGGCAGGTGCCGGTCTCGCCGACCAGATCGGCGCCATGAACATGGTTTATGGGGTTCTTTCCGCGCTCTATTATCGCGAGAAGACCGGCAAGGGGCAGAAAATCGAGGTGAACCTGCTTGCCGGCATGCTTGCCCATCTCAACCAGGAATATGTTGCCGTTCTCAATCTCGGCGAAGATTTTGTCCGTCCAAATTCAGGCATCGGTCATCCGGGCATGCAGGCGCCGTTCGGCATCTACGAAGCCGCGGACGGCGGCTACGTTTCGATCGCCATGAGCCCTTTCAAGACCCTTTACACGGTGCTCGAAGCCCCGGGCCTTGCCATCTATGACGATCTGAAAATCCTTTTCGACAAACGCGACGAGGTATTCGAGAAGGTCAATGCCGAGACCAAGAAGTTTTCCACGCAGGCGCTTCTCACCCGGCTGCTCGCGGCCGACATATGGTGTGCGGAAGTCAAGGATATCCGCCACGCTGCCGAGGATCCGCAGGTGACCCACATGGGCATGATCACAAGTTACGAGCATCCCCATGGCGGCAACGTCAAGGTGGTCGCGCCGGCCGTTCGCATGAGTGAGACGCCTGCCCGCATCGAGCGGCCCGCGCCGCTGATCGGCCAGCACGGGCGCGAAATCCTCGCCGAATTCGGGCTCTCGAGTGACGAGATCGCCGCGCTTGAAGCCGCCGGTGACATGACCGTGCAAGAGGCATGACCATGGCAGGAGCGTTCAACACCCTGACCCTCGAAAAGCACGGCCGCGTTGCCCTCGTCACCTTCCGGCGCGCGGATCAGCTCAATGCCATGAACAAGCTGATGCAGGCCGAGATCACTGCGGTCTTCGAGACCCTGTCGCAGGACGATACAGTCGGCGCGATCGTGGTCACCGGTGAAGGGCGCGGCTTCATGGCGGGAGCCGACATCAAGGAATATGCCGCGCAGACCGGCGCGGAGTTTGACGCTTTTCAGGCCGCCGGGATGCGCATGTATGCGGCGATCGAAAACAACATCAAACCGGTGATCGCCGCCGTCAACGGCTTTGCACTGGGGGGCGGCATGGAGCTTGTTCTGTGCTGCGACATCGTGCTTGCCAACCAGTTTGCCAAGCTTGGCCTGCCGGAGATCAAGCTGGGGCTGATCCCTGGTGGTGGCGGCACGCAGCGCAGCGTCGCCAAGCTTGGCCGCAACCGCGCCAACTTACTGGTGCTCACCGGGGCGGTCGTGCCGGCTTCCGATTTTGTCGCTCCCGGGCTCGTCAGCGAAATCGTCGATGCCGCCACCCTTCTGGCGCGCGCCATGGAACTCGCGGCCGCAATTGCCGACCGCCCGCCGGCGGCTGTCGAAGGTCTCAAGCGGCTGACGGATCATGCAGTAACCGGCGATCTTAATGCAGGACTTGCCATGGAGCGCGAGCTGCTTGGCAAGCTCTACCGCAGCCCGGAGGGCCAGGCCGGTATCCGGGAATTTGCCGAGGCAAGCACGGTGAAAGGAAAGCCATGAGCGCGGCCGAACGCACACTCGACTGGAATGCCGGTTCGCTGATGGTGCAGCGGCTGGGCGGAATGATGGCGCCGGTTCATTTCAGGCTGAAGGATGGAAGGACCGTTTCACCGCTTCACGTTGCCCCCTGGGCCAACGAGCCGGTAAGCGGCGAAGTGCCTGGCATCCTGCGTAGGCTGCGCGGCGAATGGCCGTGTGTCCCCTTCGGCTATTCGGTGCCTGGCGCCGGTTGGCCGCGCGAATGGGCAGATGTCATGTCGCCGGCGGCTGAAGACGAAGAGGTACACGGCTTTAGCTCCAATCATCCCTGGGAATGGGTCGAAAGCGACGGTACGCGCCTGCGCCTTGCACTAGATTACCCGGCATCAAGTCCCGTTGCGCGCGTCGAGCGCGAAATCGTACCGGACCCGGCAGGGCCGGCCGTTACGCTGACGTTCAGGATTTTCGTCAGGCGCCAATGCAGGCTGCCGATCGGCCTTCATCCAGTGTTTCGTCTGCCTGCCGAACCCGGCGCAGCACGGCTCGAACTCGGCAGCTTTGATATAGGGCGGACCTACCCGGAGACGGTGGAGCCGGGCAAGGCGATCTTCGCCGCCAACGCGATCTTTCGCGACATTGGTGCCGTACCAGCACGCGACGGTGGTCTTGCGATCGACGCATCCTTGTTGCCTTTCAGGGTCGATACGGAAGAACTTCTGCAGATAGAAGGATTGGCTGGAGAGGTGGCGCTCGCCAACCTTTCCGACGGATATCGGGCGAAACTTTCGTGGAACCCGAAGCACTTTCCCAGCCTGCTTTTGTGGATGTCCAATCGCGGCCGGACGGCGCCGCCGTGGAACGGCCGCCATCTTGCCATCGGCATTGAGCCGGTTTGTTCACCCTTCGGGCTCGGTGCGCCGACAGCGCTGGCCGACAACCCGATTGCGCGCTCTGGCGTGCCGACGGCGCTGGAATTTGAACCGGAGCAGCCCTTTGAAACGCACTACCGCCTGTCGGTTGAGCCCATATGAGCAAGGCTTTTCAATGCCCCGCATCTCGCTGGTAAAGCCCAACACGCCAAAATTCGCCGATCTTGCCGACCTTGCGGCGTTGGTCAATAACGGCGACGTTTTCGGCGTTGGCGGGCATCATTTTGCCCGCCTCCCGATCGCCCTTCTCAATGCCATCATCAACCGAGGCGCCCGCAACCTGCGCTATATTTCCTGGGCTGGTGGCCTGCCGCTCGAATTGCTGCTCGAAGCGGGAGCGGTCAATGAAATCGACATCTCCTTTTCGAGCCTTGATATTTTCGGACTGCCACCTCGCTTCCGTCAGGTTGCAGAAGCGAGGGCACTTCCGGTGCGCGACTGGACCGCGCTCGCCATGATCCAAGCGCTGCGTGCTACCCAGCAGAATATGCCGTCCCTGCCTTTCCAGGTGCCAGTAGGTTCTGACATGCTTGATCGCGTTCCCGGTGCCAGGCTCGCTGCCGACCCGTTGAGCGGCGAGCAAACGGCGTTCATCCCGGCGTTGCGGCTCGACACCCTTGTCCTTCATGCCCAGCGCGCCGACGAGAGTGGCAATGTCCAGGTTCTTGGACCAAGGGCGCTCGACCTTGCCATGGTGGGCGCCGCGCAAAAGGTGCTCGTGACCGTCGAAGAGGTAGTGCCTGTCGGAAACCTTTCAAGGGATGGCCGGCAGACCGTCCTGACTCGCAACCAGATCACGGCGATCGCCGTGTCACCCGGAGGCGCGTATCCGGCATCCTGCCTACCGTTCTATGTCACGGACTACGCCCGTCTTGCGCAGGTGTTCGGCAATGTGGAGAGGCCGCTTGCCACAGGTCTCTTGCCAGGGCCCCAGGGATTACCGCGACTTATCGTCGAAGCGGGACGCCTTGACGAACGGACGGTGTGCAAGGTGGTTGGCGAGCTTGCCATGCCTGCCATAACGCCCGTTGTAGCCCCGGCCACAATCGACGAATTGATGGCCGTGCGCATTGCCGCTGAACTTGGCAATGACAGTTTCGCCAGTGCCGGCGCGGTGTCGCCGCTCGCCAATGTCGCCTACAGGCTTGCAAAGGCCACCCATGCGCCGGAAATGATCCTTGCGACAATGAGCTGCGGCCATCTCGATGTCGCGCCAAGCCCGATGATCCTCTCCCTTCTTGAGAGCCTTGACGGTGAGACAGCCGCGGCTCATGCGGGTGGTGACGATACTTATTCGACCTATTACCAGGCAGGAGCGGTCACCCACGAGATCGTCGGTGCTGCCAAGGTCGATCGGGATGGCCGCGTCAACACCATCGCCATCGACGGGCTATCGGGCGGCTTCATCCGATTGCCGGGCCAGGGCGGCATGGCGGACGTTGCCAACATGCACCGCGACTATCTGCTTTACGTTCCCCGCCACTCACCGCTTTCCGTGGTCGACAAGGTCGAGATTGCAAGCTCGGCGCGCGGACTGCTCACCGAAGCAGAGCGGGCACCGTACGGTTACCGCACCGGCAAGGCGCTCGTCTTTACCGACCTTTGCGTGTTTCGGCTCGATCCGGGAACGCGGCAGCTCATCGTCGTGGAGACGATGCCCGGCATTAGCCGCGACCGCATCAGCGAGGCGACTGGCTTTCCAGTGTCATTCGACACCAATTGCCGGGAGATGGCAGCAATCGATGTCGATGTCCTGGCGGTTCTGCGCAACCGCATCGATCCGCTTGGACTGCGCCGTCTTGAATTCATCAGCGCCAAACAGCGCAGGGCGCTACTCGAGGAAATACTGACGCTGGACAAGGATATCGTCGAGCACTGCCTGGCGAGCCACAACGGCGCGACCAGATCCCGAGTGAGGTAACTCATCTCATGCAACCGCTACTACCCCTCTCTAAAGCCCGTGTGTTCTTCGACGGCATTTTTACCGAGCCACGCGTGGCGCATCCGGAGGGTGTCGCCGTGCATGTCGATGGTTCGATATGGTGCGGTACCGAGACCGGCGACCTCCTGCGCATTGATGCAAAGGGCAACTCCGTCGAGCGCATGGCCTCGACTGGCGGCTTCCTGCTGGGCATCGCCTTTGATAGCGCTGGCAATTGCATTGCCTGCGATTTGCGGCATAAGGCGATCTTTCGCTTCGACGCCGCCACAAAGGAGATGGCGCGGTTCGCCGACGCCGGCATCAAGGTGCCGAATTTTCCGGTGCTCGATGAGGAGAATGGATGGCTTTACGTGTCCGATAGCGCTGGCGATGCGGGAAGTGTTTTCCGCTTCGATTTGAAGACTGGCGCGGGTGGGCCTTGGTGCAGGGAAACACTAGCCTTCGCCAACGGCATGGCGATAACTGCCGACGGTCGGGGACTGTTTGTCGTGGAAAGCGATGCCGCCTGCGTCAGCCTTCTCGGGATCGATGTCGATGGTTCACCAACCCAAAGGCGCGTGGTCATAGAGGGCGTGCACAATGTTCCCGACGGGCTGGCCCTGATGCCGGACGGATCGCTGTTGATTTCGTGTTACGAGCCGAGCCGTATTTATACCTGGTGCGCGAACCGCGGGCTCAGACTGCTGATCGAAGACCCGACAGCGACGACCCTTGCGCATCCGACCAACGTCGCGTTGAAAGGTTCAACGCTTTACACAGCCAATCTGGGGCGCTGGCATATAACTGAAATCGATATCGGATCTGCGTCGTCGTAAAAGATTGCACATTTCAAACCCATGACCGTTTCCATGCAGCGCCTCAAACGTTGACAGGTGACGGCCCGTTCCGGCAAGATCCATGATCCGGGTTGCCAGAAGATGCGCGAGGGTCATGACCGGCGCATGATTGTAAGGCGGTACCGCGGCCGCGGTCTGACAGCGAAATGCCAAGTCATTTGCGTTTTGCTTTCAGATATGTCTCGCAGACAATCGCAATGACGGCGAGATTCTCGGACAAAAGATTGCGTTTCAATGGGTTCCGGTTTTGGGCCGTCGTCTTTGGTGTTCTTGTGCGCCGGGTTGGCCGAACCCGCGTAACTTCCAGTGGCCCCGCCACTCAAAAAGCAAAATCTGCGTCAGCAAGCCGTGCTGGGAAAATAGCAAATATAATCGTTTTTACTTTGACCGATTGTTATCGTTCGACTTTATTGTATTGAAACGTTGCACCGTGTTGTAGCGTAAATTCCTGATTTCAACGACGCCACCTTCTAGAACGGTGTAAATAACCTCCCCGTTCTTAGCTGTAGCAGTTTCACCGGGCCTTCCCTCGCCTCTTATGATCTTGTTGATGGTTGTGAGCTGCGATGCACCGTCCTCTTCGGCAAATGCCAACGGGGAATGCAGACAGATGGTTAAGACCAAAGGAAGAAGAGCCGTCGTCGGTCTGTTCATGATTATTCCTTCAACAGGTAGCGGAAAGCAATGCGTACTAATCTAGCTCGATTTGTTGCCCTCATGGCGATCTTTCATGTTCCAAAACGACAGCGGTGAGTGACTTGACTCTACTTGGCTGGAAATGGGTTCTACGCGAGGTGGTGCGAGCGCCGGTCTAATGATGACGTTTTCGAAACAGCCGAAGTGGTGGAAAAAAAGACGCTGGCTCCAGCGGCGCTGTCACATTGTTTTTGCTTAAGAGATCATCAATAGACGATTCGGCATGAACCAGCCCATCGCCAAATGCAAGAACCATCGTTTTTCCGCGAGAAATTATCGCCCGCGCTGTCTGGCTCTATTACCGGTTTCCGCTCAGCTTGCGCCACGTTGAGGAAATGTTTAAACGCGGGATCGCTGTCTCCTATGAGACCATCCACCGGTGGAGCAGAGAACATGGCTCCGATTATGCCCGGCGCATTCGCCGAAAGCCACCTTCCGGCAGTGATGTCTGATATCTCGATGAGGTTGCAGTCCGCAATCGTGGCCAGAAATAATCCAGGGAAAGGCCCCGCCTTCCCCCAATGCCCAGGCGAAACGCCGCAGGGATCGGGATGGTTCGCGCGGCCTGTTGGTTCTTCATTTCGCCGCGTTCAGATCGAACTGTTTCGCCAGAATGAGGCCGAGCCACTCATCGTCGAGGACGCGGGAGGCCCACTGAGGAAATCTACCTGTGATGTTATGCTGACGCGCTTTCGTTCGTCGAGCATGGGGGTTTAGTCGGTTCGTTTGAGCAGCGGCAGCGGATCAATATTTTCCTGTTTGATCCGGGAAAGCGCCAGTCGGGAAGCCAGTCCCCTTAGACGTCGGTGCAGCAGCGAGCCTTTGAACAGTGGGTCTGAACACCTCGGACATCGTTCCGAACCCATTAGATTAGGGTCCGGATTCACTACAGCCACCAGATGACGACCGCGGCGAGAGCGACGGCGCCCATGAAGTTTTTGATGTTGCGATCGAAGCGGGTGGCAACGCGACGCCAGTCCTTGATACGGCAGAACATATGCTCGATGACGTTGCGCTGCTTGTAAACGGCGCGGTCGTAATCGTACTGGAGCTTGCGGTATCGATGTGGCGGGATCACGGCCTCGGTGCCGCGCTCGTCGAGCCACGCGCGCAAGGCCTGGCTGTCATATCCCTTGTCGGCGACGAGTTCTGCGGATGATGGGCGGGCTTCGATACAAAGCCTTGCCACCTTGCAGTCATGGACGTGCCGGGTGTCAGGAGCAGGACGTGAGGGCGGCCTCTCGCGTCACAGACGGCACGGAGCTTTGTGTTCCGGCCGCCTTTGGTGCGGCCGATACCATGAACCAAGGCCCCTTTTTCCGCCGCCCGCACAGCGGTGGACCTTGATGCAGCTACTATCGATGAACAATCGGTCCGGCGCATCCTCGGCGCCGGCGAGGGCGCTGAAGATGCCTTCCCAAATGCCCCGCCCGGACCAGCGAACGAAGCAATTATAGAGCGTCTTCTTCGGCCCATAGACATCGGCGCAGTCCGCCCAGCGACCACCACAGCGCAGCGCATGGACGGTCCCACTCAACACGCGACGGTCATCCACGCGGGGCTTGCCCCGCACATCCGTTGGCAGGAGCGGTTCGATCCGTTCCCACTGCGCATCGGAAAACCAAAAGAAATCAGACATCTCACCCCT